>JAUXUQ010000019.1 GCA_030680605.1 Gammaproteobacteria bacterium
ACCGGTCTCACCACGCACCAGCACGGTGACGTAACCGCCGCCGACAAACTGGCGGCCAATCAAACGCACTTCCGAGGCCTTGGTCATGGCGTCCGCCGCTTCAATCGCCGGCACCAGTCCACGCGTCTCGATCATGCCCAATGCGATACCCATTTTTTCACTTGCCATGTCAGTCTCCTGTTAGTCTCAAATTAAAATCAGTCCCGCACACTACAAACTCTTGCTGCCCTTACTGTTCGGCGCCTTTTGCCTGTGGCCTATGTGCGCCATTCCGCTTCACTCCAGCTATCGATAATCCCGCCTATCGTCATGTCGGTCGTGATCTTGGGGTTGCCCGCCGCGATACGTGCCGCTGAGATGCCTATCGTCACCACAAAATCACCGGGCTTGCAGCCTATCGGGTCGAGTGCTACCGACAGGTTGCCCTGATAATCCTCGACTACCCGCAACGCCTTGGCAGCTAGCCAGAAGTTACGCTTGGTCGTGACCAAGTCGCGCACAACACGCATGATTTCCATTTACTGCTTTCCGTCTTTGCTGTCGTCTTCCCAGTAGTCGATGATACCCACGATGGTGAAATCGCTCGGATAGTCCTTGCTGCCAGCGGCATCACGCGCCGCAGAGCTGCCGACCACAATCACCCAGTCACCGGGCTTGCAGCCCACCGGGTCAACCGCAACCTGTTTGCCACTGCTGCCGCGCTCTTTCACCACCAGCAGGCGGCGGTTTCCAAGGCCGCCGATACGGGCGGTGGCCACCAGGGTTTTCTCAACCTGACAAATCTTCATTGCCTTGACTCCATTTTGTTGCATCCACAGGCACAGCGCTCGCTGCCCGTCACTCGGTGCGCTGCCACATCCTCAAGCGGGCTGCCCGGTGTGCGATCCTTGACCGTGGTATAGGTGTATAGCCAGCCGTCACGCAGCAGATCCGGATAGCGCGCATGAATCGCGTGCTCAAGGCGTTCACAGCGTGCGATGGCGCGCTCGCGTGAACCCGGTACACGCCCGTCATAGCGGAAGTGAACGAATGCCGGGATCGGCAGGTCATGCGCCATATTTACCTTGCGGAAAATCTTGATGCCCACATCCATGTCGGCGGCGCCTTCCTCTATTGTTTCCATCTGCGCCTGATAGGCGAAATTGCGCATCTGTACGTCATCGAAGCTGTCGCCTACGGTGATGAAGCGCTCGGTATGGCCGAGATCGGTGTAGCGCCCGTTGTGCCAGGCGCGCACATACTCGATCTGCGCCATGTTGTTCTTGAGCAGGTAGGCGCAGAACCAGCGCATGCCTTCGGTGGCGCTGTCATCCGACGATACGCCTGCGGCCTCGGCTACTGCCAGGCGGATGGCTTCTTTCGCTGCTTCTCGTGCCAGTGTGTCCGTTGCATCAAACAGCGCGCGGTTATCGACAAAGCGGTCCAAGCTGATCACGCCTTGCGCGTCGGGCACATGTACCTTGATCGCGTCGGTATCGGTGTCCACGCCCACCAGCAGCGTGGCCACCGAGGCGCCACAGCAGTGGCTGTTCTCAATGGCATCGGCAAAGCTGTTCAGACGCTCCAGCAGTGCGCCCGCCGCCTTGCGCTCATCACTGCCGTGCGCGGCGCAGCCTTCATGAGCGGGATCCGAGCTGCTGGTGTGGTACACACCGAGCTTGAGGTAGCGTGTCGGCTCATCGGCCTTGTTGGGCGCACCTTCGCGATGGCGGCGTAATTCCACCTCGGTCCAGTTGCGCACGCTTTCCTCGATATCGAACATGCTGCCGGCAAACGATTTTCTGCTGGTCACCACGGCGGGTGGTACACGCAGGATGTAATCCACCACGCCGCTCAGGCGACCATCGGCGCAGGGTGTAATATCAATGGCATGAAAGCCCCATTTGTGAATCACTGCTTCCGCAGGCTCGCCTTCCGTGAGGTTGCTGCCGCTGCGGTCGAAGTCACGCTTGGCGAGTTGACGGAAGGTTTGGAACGCACTGTAGGCGTAAAGACCGCGCATGTTGAGCGGTTTGACCCAGTTTGCGCTGAGACATGATCCGGGCAGTTCGAAGCCCAGGCGAGTACGCATCAGGTCCTGAATGCGATCGGCGTAGCCATCCTGGTGCTGCAAGGCTGCGACTTCCTTCAGCGCAGGCTCAATAGCCCCGAACGCGGTGGTGATCACAGCCTCGCGCTCCAGCAACTGCTGATTGTGCACGGCATCATACAGCGGATGCGCGCCCGCAGGCGTGGTGCTGCTGAGGTCGGACGGCGCAGCGCCAAACAGCGTAACGTATGGATCGGTGACCGCCGCAGGCGCGCCACCGTAGCCGCCGGGATTGTACATCCCGACGCCTGGGTGCTGCCTTCTGCTGTGTGCCTGCGTGATCATGCGTTATGACTCGTCAACTCCATCGCAAATAACCATCAATCTGTTAACCCTGGGCCCCACCTGATAAGGTGACGCGCGCGGCCGATAAGGCCGACCAGCCGACCATGCCGGTCACATGCTGGGTGGGGGCTTCATGGTTGCCCTTGCCCTTGAACTTGCTGGCATTGGCGAAGGCATGTGATTTACCGTTGCGCTCGCTGGGGTTACGTTCCACAGCGATATGGCCCTCGGTGCCGGTCACATTGTTCTGTTTGGTCCAGGCGCTGCCGGTGATGGCGGGGCCTTCCACGCGGCCTTCACCGGTGATGCGTGACTTGCGTTCATCGCGCTCCGCGCGGCCACGTGGGCTGAAGTGAAATTCCTGGTTGCCGGTGATCTTGCCATCGCCTACGGCGAATGCGCCTGTTATCCGCATCTCGGCACTCGGCGCCTGCACGGCACTGGCGTCGGCGTGCAGATGACCCTCGCGCTGCGGCGAGCGCACGCTGAAGCGGTGGTTGATGTTGCTGATAGCGTCCGCTGTCATTTCCACCTCGGGTGCTTCTGTACGGAAATAAGGTGTTCCGGTGATGCTGCGGTCACCGCCACGCTGGGTACCCGTGACATGCTCTGCATTGAACGGGGCATCACCCGTCACGCGGGCTGTTGCAGGTTGTCCGGGCATGACGCGCTGCGCCACGCTGGTGGCTGCGTCTGTTGCGCAGGCCGTCTCATATTGGTTGGGGCCGGCGTAAGGCGTGCCGGTAACGGAGGCGCATACGCCGTACTCGTCGCCACTGACGTTGGGATTGTGCGCCACGTCTACACCGGTAATGCGCTGGCGGGTCCAGGTCTCGGACTCGACGACTTTCTCGCCCGTCACCGGGTCGGGACGTGTGCCTTGACTGTTGCAGGACATGCCCATCGCGCCGCTGCCTGCGCGCGTTCCAGATGCCGCCGCTGGCGTGGCGCAGAGAGGCTGCTTGTTGCCCGGCATCAGATACTGGGTGCCGGTAATCGGCCGGCATGCGCCGGGCTCGTCGCCGGTGATGCGCAGGCTGCGGCCCACAGCGGTGCCTGAAACAGGCAGCCCGCCATCGGTTTGTTCGGTTACGTACTCGCGATCCCGGTCACGCGAGCCGATCGACTTGATCGAGCGGCCGAGGTTGGTGCCGAACACGGTGTGTCCGTGCGGGTTGTTCTGGCGCTGGAACTGCATGCTGGTGTAAGCACCCTGTTCCCGGCGGTTGAGCAGGTCGTCGTTAATCTCCTGGTCGGCCTCGCCTGTAATGCGAATGGCGCTGTTGGATTCGTCGCCGGTGATCATGATCTTGCTGCGCACCTGGCTGCCAGTGACCACCTGGCCGTTTGCAGTGCGCGCCGCGCCGACCTTGAGCCCGCCTTCGCGCGGGTTGAAGCCGGTTTCCTTGCCAATGTACTGCGAGCCGGTGACCTGTACATCCGCGCCGGGCTCATCGCCGGTCATGTTCGCACTGCGGCCAATACGTATGCCGGTCACTTTTTTGCCCGCGTAGGTTTCGGTATTGGATACCTTGGCTGGATAGACGAGCGGTGCCGAGTGGCGCACACGACCGCAGGGCCGAGTGGACTCTGTATTGCCACGGCCGTTTCTGGCACGTGAGCCACGCAAGGCCTGTGCGGCCTGGCGACCGTTGCCGCTCATGACGGCCACCCGTGGGGTGGCAGCGGCGGCGGTCGCAGCTGTTTGTACCGAAGCGGTGGCCTGCACGATGCCCTGCTTGCCCTGCACCGACCCTGCACGCCGGGTGCGTGAGGCGTCACGGCCGGTGAGCACGTTACTGTCCGTTGTTACGGGCGCAGGTGCGCTCTGGACAGCCGCTGGCGTGACTGACTGTGCAACACTTGCCATGCCCGCAATGGTGGCCTCGCGTTCGCCCATACGGGTACGGTCGATAGCAGGCGGCAGCCCCGCCTTACCCTGTCCCAACTGTGTACGGCGTTCCCGGGAGGCCTCTCGCCCACCGGTGGCTTTCATTGTGATATTCGCTTGGCTCATGACATCACCCTCGATACTGGTTTGGTTCCCGGCCTGTGATGATTGCGGCCACAGGTCGTTTTGCTTTTTAGCGTCCGGCGCGGTGCACGATAAACGCCGTGCCCAGGCTTTGTGCATAGTTGTCATACGCTACCAGGCGTACGTGGTGCCCCGGATTGGTGCGATGGCAGGCATCAATTTCGGCCAAAATCTTCTCAATCGAAGTCTCGCCGAAAAACGGCAGCTTCCACATGTACCAATAGCGAGAGAATGCCTTCTCGGGCTCGGTGTGCTCGACTGACGGACTCCAGCCTTGACCTATCATATAGGCAATCTGCTGGCGGACTTTTTCGGGCGAGAGCGGGGGCAGATAGGAAAAGGTCTCACCCTTGCGCTCGGTTGCCTTGTATGGTTGAACTTCTGGCATGACGGCTCTCCTGTACTTAAAATATCTGGCGGGGTAGGTAGCGGATCGGATTACGCGCGCTTCTGCGTGTCGAGTTTGTCCACGGTATCGAACTCGAACTTGATCTCTTTCCATGTCTCCATGGCAATCTTGAGTTCGGGGCTGGACTGCGCGGCCTCGGTGAGAATCTCCTTGCCCTCGCGCTCGACCTGGCGACCCTGGTTACGCGCATCGACGCAGGCCTCAAGCGCCACACGGTTGGCGGTCGCGCCGGCGGCGTTACCCCACGGGTGGCCCAAGGTGCCGCCACCGAATTGCAAGCAGGCGTCGTCGCCGAAGATGGCCACCAGTGCCGGCATGTGCCAGACGTGAATGCCGCCCGAGGCCACCGGCATCACGCCCGGCATGGCGCCCCAATCCTGATCGAAGAAGATGCCGCGGCTGCGATTCTCGGGGATGAACGACTCGCGCATGATGTCGATCCAGCCCAGCGTCGCTTCGCGGTCACCCTCGAGCTTGCCGACCACGGTGCCGGAGTGCAGGTGGTCGCCGCCCGACAAGCGCAGGCACTTGGTCAGCACCCGGAAATGAATGCCGTGGTACGGGTTGCGGTCAAGCACGGCGTGCATGGCGCGGTGGATGTGGAGCAAGATACCGTTATCCCGGCACCAGTTGGCCAGACTGGTGTTGGCGGTGAAACCGCCGGTCAAATAGTCATGCATGATGATGGGCGCGCCCAGGGACTTGGCGAACTCGGCGCGCTTGTACATCTCTTCCACGGTCGGCGCGGTGACGTTCAGATAATGGCCCTTGCGCTCGCCGGTCTCTGCCTCGGCCTTGTGCACCGCCTCCATGACGAACTCGAAGCGATGATTCCAGCGCATGAACGGCTGGCTGTTGATGTTCTCGTCGTCCTTGGTGAAGTCGAGCCCGCCGCGCAAACACTCGTACACGGCGCGGCCGTAGTTTTTGGCCGACAGGCCGAGCTTGGGCTTGATGGTGCAACCCAAAAGCGCGCGGCCATACTTGTTGAGGCGATCACGCTCCATCTGGATACCGTTGGGCGGGCCGCCGCAGGTTTTAACGTAGGCGATCGGGAAGCGGATGTCTTCCAGACGCAGGCTGCGGATCGCCTTGAAGCCGAACACGTTGCCGACCAGTGAGGTCAGCACGTTTACCACCGAGCCCTCCTCGAACAGGTCGATCGGGTAGGCAATAAAGGCGTAGAACGCGGTGTTGTCGCCGGGCACCGGCTCGATGCGGTAGGCGCGGCCCTTGTAGTAATCCATGTCGGTAAGCAGGTCGGTCCACACCGTGGTCCAGGTGCCGGTGGATGACTCGGCGGCGACAGCCGCAGCGGCCTCTTCGTGCGGCACACCGGCCTGTGCTACGATCTTGAAGCAGGCCAGTAAGTCGGTATCGAGCGGCACGTAATCCGGTGTCCAGTAGGACTTGCGGTAGTCTTTAACGCCGGCGGTGTAAGTTTTTTCTGCCATGATCAGCTCCTCAATGTGTAAACCGTGCATGCTTGCAGTACGCAAATCGCACTGCTTTGTGGATGCACTATAGGAGTAAGCCAAAGACTGGTCTAATCAATTGTTAATATCGTCTTGATAGACTTAAATCTATGATTAAGCGGCAGGTCGCGCCTGTGGGCCAGGCGCTCACATAGTGGTTTGCGCCGGACTTTATTGCGGGGTATAGAGACAGGCGTTGTAGAGCATGCCAGGCGTTGCGCATGTTCATGCGCGGAGATGGGAGACAGTGTGCAGGACGGTGAAGCGGGTGTTGCTAGCGGCCGTGCTTGGACAGCGACTCAATCAGGTTTTTGGCCTCGTGCAGAACAAAATCCTTGAAGGCGCGCGCGATGGGAGACAGGCGCTTGTCCTTGCGGTGCACCAGATACCAATGGCGGATGATGGGCAGCGACGCAACGTCCAGAATCGCCAGCCGTTTCACCTCCAGCTCCAGTGCCACGGTATGCACCGACACGATGCCCAGCCCCAGGCCTGCCAGCACGGCTTGTTTAATGGCCTCGTTGCTGTTCATTTCCATGCCGGTAACCACGTGAATATTCTGCTCGGCAAAAAACCGTTCCATCGCAATCCGGGTGCCAGACCCCTGCTCCCGGATCAGAAAGGTTTCTTCTTGCAGACGCTGCAGCGGGATGCCACGCTCCCGTGTCAGCGGGTGATCATAAGGTGCAATCACCACCAGCGGATTTTCCATAAAGGGCACGGCGACAAAGTCCTGCTGGCGTGGTGGCACACCCATGATGACCATATCCCGGTCGTTGGCAGCAAGATGCGCGAGCAGGGCTTCGCGGTTGGTCACCTCCAGGTTGACCTTGACGCCCGCATAGCGCTTGCTGAAAACCGCGAGCAGGTAGGGTGCGAAATATTTGGCGGTGCTCACTACGGAGATAGTCAGCTTGCCGCGTTTGACGCCTTTGAGTTCTTCCAGGGCCGATTCGGCATCGGCCAGATGTTGTGTGATGCCCAGACTATAATGATGAAACTCCTTGCCGGCCTCGGTCAGGAAGATGCGTTTGCCGGCCTGCTCCAGCAAGGTGATGCCGAGATTTTCCTCTAACTGTTTGATTTGCATGGATACGGCGGGCTGGGTCAGGCACATCTCCTTGGCGGCCCGGGTATAGCTCAAGTGACGGGCCACGGCATCGAAGATACGTAATTGCCGCAAGGTGGTGTTCATAAGTTGTATCTTATAGTAAAAATCAAAAATACTGAATATTGTTTATGGTAAGGCGGGCTTATAGTGTGTTCCAGTGATTCAAGGTGCCCCGCGCGTAACTGGTTCGGGAAATTTTTACTGATCAATGGAGGCCATTATGGCAAAAGCTGAAGCTGGTGGGACAATGAAGGAAGGTAAGGATCGCTACAAGGCAGGCGTCTTACCTTACAAAAACATGGGCTATTGGGAGCCTGATTACGCGATCAAGGAGACCGACGTGCTGGCGATGTTCCGTCTCACGCCTCAAGCGGGCGTGGATCCTGAGGAAGCCGCCGCTGCGGTTGCGGGCGAATCCTCCACCGCCACCTGGACGGTGGTATGGACGGATCGGTTGACCGCCTGCGAACTGTACCGCGCCAAGGCCTACCGCGTTGATCTGGTGCCGAACACCGGCCCAGGCACCAAGAACGAAGCCCAGTATTTTGCCTACATCGCCTATGATCTGGATCTGTTCGAGGGCGGCTCCATTGCCAATCTGACCGCTTCCATCATCGGCAACGTATTCGGATTCAAGGCCGTGAAGGCGCTGCGTCTTGAAGACATGCGCATTCCGGTCGCTTACCTCAAGACCTTCCAGGGCCCGGCCACCGGTGTTGTGGTGGAGCGCGAGCGTCTGGACAAGTTTGGTCGTCCGCTGCTCGGTGCCACCACCAAGCCCAAGCTCGGCCTGTCTGGCCGTAACTATGGCCGCGTGGTGTATGAAGGATTGAAGGGCGGTCTGGATTTCATGAAGGACGACGAGAACATCAACTCGCAGCCGTTCATGCACTGGCGTGATCGCTTCCTGTATTGCATGGATGCCGTGAACAAGGCCTCCGCTGCAACCGGCGAGGTGAAGGGTCACTATCTCAACGTCACCGCTGGCAC
This sequence comes from Gammaproteobacteria bacterium, assembly GCA_030680605.1. NCBI lineage: Bacteria > Pseudomonadati > Pseudomonadota > Gammaproteobacteria > Gammaproteobacteria bacterium. The sequence continues at coordinate 8,395 of JAUXUQ010000019.1, forward strand.
CATGGAAGAGATGTACGAGCGTGCAGAGTTCGCCAAGTCACTCGGCTCCGTCATTATCATGATCGACCTCGTCATCGGCTACACCGCCATTCAGTCAATGGCCAAGTGGGCACGCAAGAACGACATGATCCTGCACTTGCACCGCGCCGGTAACTCGACCTACTCGCGCCAGAAGAATCACGGCATGAGCTTCCGCGTGATTTGCAAGTGGATGCGTATGGCGGGCGTGGATCATATTCATGCCGGTACCGTGGTGGGCAAGCTGGAAGGCGATCCGCTGATGATCCGCGGCTACTACGACACGCTGCTCGACACGCACACCCCGATGAATCTGGAAAAAGGCCTGTTCTTCGAGCAGGACTGGGCCTCGCTCAACAAGGTGATGCCGGTCGCTTCCGGCGGTATCCATGCCGGCCAGATGCATCAGTTGTTGACCTATCTGGGCGACGACGTAGTGCTGCAGTTCGGCGGCGGTACCATCGGTCATCCGCAGGGCATTCAGGCCGGTGCAGTGGCAAACCGTGTTGCACTCGAAGCCATGGTCATGGCGCGTAACGAAGGCCGCGATATCTGGAACGAAGGTCCGCAGATTCTGACGGATGCCGCCAAGTGGTGTGGCCCGCTCAAGGCCGCGCTGGATACCTGGAAGGACATCACGTTCAACTATGAATCCACCGACACGCCTGACTTCGTGCCCACGGCCACCGGTAGCCACTAACAGATCAAGGAGAAGCGATTATGATGACCAACATTGGAAATCGCGTCACGCAAGGGCAGTTTTCCTTCTTGCCCGACCTGACCGATGCGCAGATCACCGCGCAGCTCAAATATGCACTGAAGAATAACTGGGCGGTAGGCGTCGAATACACCGACGACCCGCATCCGCGCAATACCTATTGGGAAATGTTCGGTAACCCGATGTTCGACCTGAAAGATCCCGCCGGGATTTTGCTGGAGATCAACAATTGCCGTAAGACGTTCCCGAATCATTACATCCGCGTGACGGCGTTTGATTCCACGCGCGGCGTGGAAAGCCCGACCATGTCGTATATTGTGAACCGCCCCAAGAAAGAGCCGGGCTTCGGTCTGGTGCGGCAAGAAGTGGAAGGACGCCACATTCGTTATACCATCCACTCCTACGCCACCGACAAGGCTGAGAGCGAGCGTTACTAGCAGGTAGTTCTGTCAGTGGGGCGGCGCAACGCCGCCCCGTTTTTTTGTAGTTGGGCTGTAGACACATTAACTTCATGGAGTAAGTCATGAGCGAGCCCACCGCCGAGCAAGATGGCAAGCCAGAACCTTCCGCCCTGCACAGTGTTCCGGACAATACCCCGGTGGATCTGGAGGCTGAGTTCCGTGCCTCAAATATCCAGGAGGTGCTGGACACGCTCGACCGTGAACTGATCGGCTTGAAACCCGTCAAGACCCGTATCCGTGAGACCGCAGCGCTGCTGCTGGTGGATCGTGTGCGCAAGAAGCTGGGGCTTTTGGCGCAGACACCGACGCTGCACATGAGCTTCACCGGCAACCCCGGCACCGGCAAGACCACGGTGGCGCTGCGCATGGCCGAGATACTGCATCGGCTCGGCTACGTGCGCGAGGGGCACCTCGTATCCGTCACGCGCGACGATCTGGTCGGGCAATACATCGGTCACACCGCACCCAAAACCAAGGAAGTGCTGAAAAAGGCAATGGGCGGCGTGCTGTTTATCGACGAGGCTTATTACCTCTATAAGCCGGAGAACGAGCGCGATTACGGCGCGGAGTCGATCGAAATCCTGCTGCAGGTGATGGAGAACAACCGCGACGACCTGGTGGTGATTCTCGCCGGCTACAAGGACCGCATGGACAAGTTTTTCCACAGCAACCCCGGCATGCGTTCGCGCATCGCCCATCATATTGATTTCCCGGATTACAGCGCAGAGGAGCTGCTGGCCATCGCCAGGCTGATACTGGAGGAGCAACAGTACCGTTTCAGTCCGGACGGTGAAAAGGCTTTCTTCGACTACATCGGCAAGCGCATGAAGATGGAGCACTTCGCCAATGCCCGCAGTATCCGCAATGCGCTGGATCGCGCGCGCCTGCGCCAGGCGAACCGCCTGTTCGCCAACCCGGGCTCAAAACTGACCAAGAAAGACATGGTGACCATCGAGGCTGAAGACATTCTGGCGAGCCGCGTGTTCAGCGAAGGCGTGCCGGATACCGAGATGCCAAAGGCATGAGGAAGCCGTGGCGCGCCAGCCCGCTGCCGGTGATGGCTGTCAGCAGCGCGCCTGCCTGAGACACTGGCCATGGAGCCTATCAACAAGTTGATTGCAGGCTTTGCGCGCTTTCGCAGTAAATATTTCGAAGGTCAGTCGGCGCTGTTCGAGAAGCTTTCCCGCCACGGGCAGTCCCCGCACGTCATGGTGATTGCCTGCTGTGACGCCCGCGTCGATCCTGCCATTATCACCGACTCCGACCCCGGCGACTTGTTCGTGGTGCGCAATGTGGCCAACCTGGTGCCGCCATGTGAGACCGGAGGTGGTTATCACGGTACCAGTGCGGCACTCGAGTTCGCGGTGTGTGGCCTCAAGGTCAGTCACATTGTCGTGTTGGGTCATTCACACTGTGGCGGCGTACACACGTTGTTGAAGGACCCGAGTACGCAGCAAGGTGACTTTATCGGTCCCTGGATGGCGCTGGCTGAGGGTGCCTGCCGGCAAGTCAATGCAGCGCATGCGCATGCGCCAGAGGCAACACGACAGCGTGCCTGTGAGCAGGCTGTTGTGCGGGTATCGCTCAAGAACCTGCAAACCTTTCCCTGGATACGTGAGCGTGTAGAGTACGGGGGTCTGCAGTTGCATGGCTGGTATTTCGATATCGATGGCGGCGACTTGCTGTGCTACAACAAAAAAATGACGGTTTTGAAAATCTCGGGGGAACCTTGCCCGCCTGAGTGCATGGTATGATGCGGCAGTCCAGGTCACTTTAAGCATGATCCCAGTCTTGTTTCATACCAACATTCCCAGTCTCAAGCTGCTGCATCAGGGCAAGGTACGCGATCTCTACGAGGTCGATGCCAAGCATCTGCTGATGATTACGACCGACCGCCTGTCGGCGTTCGACGTTGTTTTGCCCACGCCCATACCCGGCAAAGGCCAGGTACTGAACACGCTCTCCAATTTCTGGTTCGAACGGCTTGAGTACATGATGCCGAACCATCTCACCGGCATTGCGCCGGAAGATGTGGTCAAGACCGAGGCAGAGCGCGAGCAGGTGCAGGGCCGCGCCGTGGTGGTGCGCAAGCTGACACCATTGCCGGTGGAGGCCATAGTGCGCGGTTTTCTCGCGGGCTCGGCCTGGAAGGAGTATCGGGCGAGCGGCACCGTCGGAGGCGTCGTCATGCCGCCCGGCATGGCGGAAGCGGGGTGGATGCCCGAGCCGCTGTTTACACCCAGCACCAAGGCGCCGCCGGGGGAGCATGATGCCGCCATGACCATGGTGCAAATGGAAGCACTGCTGGGCACCGAGCGCGCGCGCGAGGTCGAGGTGATGAGTGTGACGATGTATTTTGAATCCATGAAATATGCCTCGGAACGCGGCATCATCATCGCGGATACAAAATTTGAGTTCGGCGTGGATGATGCGGGCGAACTCACGCTGATGGATGAGGTGTTGACGCCGGATTCTTCGCGTTTCTGGCCGACCTCGAGTTATGAGCCCGGCCACAACCCCCCCAGTTTTGACAAACAGTACGTGCGGGATTATCTAGAAGGCATTGGCTGGAACAAGCAGCCTCCGGGGCCTGAGTTGCCGCCGGAGGTGGTCGAGCGTACCGCGCAGAAATATCAGGAGGCGCTGTTGCGACTGACACAAAATGCGGATTAGTAGGATTATCGCCGGGCATGACGCGCGCGGCTGACATCGCAGACGCCGTCCAGGTATTGCGCAGTGGCGGTGTGGTCGCCTTTCCCACTGAGACCGTTTACGGTCTCGGTGCCGATGCCTCGAATCCCGCCGCAGTCGAGCGCGTGTTCGCCATCAAGGGCCGCCCCGCGCATCACCCGCTCATCATACACATTGCGGATGCGGCACAATTAAGGCGCTGGGCGCGCGACATTCCGCAAGACGCCCATACCCTTACCAGCTGTTTCTCGCCAGGCCCGCTCACACTCATTCTCAAGCGCGCACCGCAGGTGCCGGATTGCGTCACCGGCGGCCAGGACACGGTGGGCCTGCGTGTGCCCAGCCACCCGGTGGCGCTTGAACTGCTGCATGCCTTTGGCGGCGGTATTGCCGCTCCGTCGGCGAATCGCTTCGGGCACGTGAGTCCAACCACGGCGGCACACGTGCATGCAGAGCTGGGCGGGGAGGTGGACATGATACTCGATGGTGGGCCATGCCGTGTTGGCCTTGAATCCACGATCGTAAGCCTGGTGGGTGACCAGCCCGTGATCCTGCGCCCCGGCGCCATTTCGCGTGCCATGCTGGAACAGGCGTTGGCGAAAAACATCCGGGTCGATGCTGTGCCGCATGAAATGCCGCGTGCGCCGGGTATGCTGGAAGCGCATTACGCGCCTTCCATGCCATTGTTTGTGGTACCGGTACAGATGCTGGCGGAAACGGCGCGCACCTGCGCTGCCAGCGGGCAGCGTGTGGGTATCATATGCATCGAGCCGGGAATTAATTCGCTACCGGAGGCGCAGGCGCAACAGTTTGTGATGCCGCACGATGCGGAAGCCTATGGGCAGAGACTTTACGCCGTACTGCATGAGGCCGACGCAGCGGGCTTGCAGGTGCTGCTGGTGGAGCAGGTGCCGGGCGATGAGGCCTGGCTTGCGGTGCGCGACCGATTGAGCCGCGCGGCGGCGGCTCACGGCTGATCGCCCGGGGGTGTGCTGGGTTATACTTAACGTGCGCCGCACACCGGGCAGTCAGCGTGATGGCTACGGGGCGCTTGGGTTACCGGACAGTCGGGTGCCGCCAGTCACTGCTTTGGTTGAAGGCCAGCATACGTAATGAAAAATAAACAAGATCACGATAGGCGCTCAGTGCCGCCAGCGGATGCGGGCAGTTCCAGCCTGCATCAGGCCCCGTGGGAGCACTCCCTCCGCAAGGTAATCACGCCGTTTGAGGAATTCATCCAGAACCAGACCACTGCCAGTGTGCTGCTGATGCTGTGTCTGGTCATTGCCCTGTTTATTGCCAATGCACCCCTCGCGGGCCTGTACCAGCAAATCATCAATACACCGGTTGCCTTCACGGTCGGCAGTTTCGTGCTGGAAAAAAATGTGCATCATTGGGTCAATGAGGGCCTCATGGTGCTGTTCTTTTTTGTGGTCGGGCTGGAGATCAAGCGCGCCATCCTGGTCGGGGAGCTGTCCAGTTTCCGCAAGGCCGCCTTGCCCATCGTGGGGGCGCTGGGGATGATCGTGCCGGCACTGCTGTATTTCAGCCTGCATTCGGCAGGTGACGCGGCGCGCGGCTGGGGTATCCCGATGGCGACTGACATCGCTTTTGCCGTGGGCGCCTTGATGCTGCTCGGCAGCCGTGTTACGCGTTCGCTGGTGATGTTTCTGGTGGCGCTGGCGATCGCGGATGACCTGGGTGCCGTGTTGATCATTGCGGTGTTCTATACGGATCAGATCGTACTGACCTATCTTGCCGCAGCGGCAGGCCTGCTGGCGGTGTTGTGGTGTTCAACCTCGCGGGTATCCGTCACCCCGTCCCGTATATATCATCGTCGCAGTCCTGCTCTGGCTGATGCTGCTTAAATCAGGCGTGCATGCCACCGTCGCCGGCGTGCCGGGGGCGCTTACGGTGCCGGCGCGTTATAAATACGATACCCTGCGTTTCAGCCGCGACATGCACGCGTTGATGGCGCGGTTTGACGCCAGTCACCGGCCTGACACGGATATCCGCGCCGACGAGGCGCAACGCTCGGTGCTGCGCACCCTGGAGCGCAACATTGAGTTGGTCGATACGCCGCTGCAACGCCTGGAGCATCTCTATCATTTGCCCGTGGCGTTATTGGTGATCCCGATCTTTGCCCTGGCCAACGCGGGTGTGCCGATTGCCTTTGACACGGTTTGGACGGCCTTGCATCATCCGGTGGCTGTGGGCGTGATAACCGGTCTGGTGTTGGGCAGGTTTGTCGGTATTGCGGGCGGTTGTTGGCTTGCGCTCAGATTTAATATCGGGCAACTGCCGGAGCATACGGAATTTCGGCACATTATCGGTGCTAGTCTGCTTGCGGGCATCGGGTTTACCATGTCACTGTTTATTGCCGAACTGGCCTTTGCAGGACACCCCGAGGAGATGTTGATGGCCAAGCTGGGGATATTGAGCGCTTCGCTGGCGGCGGGTGTGCCCGGATACGCGTGGTTGTTGCTGATCACCCGCGCCAAACGTCAGCCTGCCAGTGGCTGAACGGAAAAAGCCAGCGCATGTCGCTGCCTGCAATAGTCATGATTGGGCTAAAATAGCCCTTGGGCAGAGGGGGGTTGCCTTGGGGCGCGGTATGCACAATGTGCGCAAACCCGGAATCCCGCCGATAAACCAGACGCTGCGTTCAGGACATGAAGACGAATAAACCGCTGGTGGGTGTGGTCATGGGCAGTGACAGTGACTGGGAAACCATGCGTCACGTCGCGGCCAGGCTGGAAGAGTTCGGCATCGCTTACGAAAAAAAGGTGGTCTCCGCGCACCGCACGCCGGACGTGCTGTATGAGTACGCCGAGTCGGCCGCAGGCCGCGGCCTCGCCTGCATCATTGCCGGGGCGGGCGGCGCGGCGCACCTGCCCGGCATGCTGGCCGCCAAGACCATCGTACCGGTGCTGGGCGTGCCGGTGCCGTCCAGACATTTGCAAGGCGTGGATTCGTTTCTGTCTATCGTGCAAATGCCGAAGGGTGTGCCGGTAGCGACCTTCGCCATCGGCGAGGCGGGCGCGGTGAACGCGGCGCTGTTTGCTGTCGCCCTGCTGGCACTGCATGACACTACGCTGGCGTCACAGTTGCGCGATTTCCGCAAACAACAAGAGCAGGCCGTGCTCGCGATGACACTCCCGCCGCGCGCATGATTGCTCCGGGGGCAATGCTCGGCGTTCTGGGCGGCGGACAGCTTGGGCGCATGTTTACCGTGGCCGCGCGTACCCTGGGCTATCGTGTTACCGTCCTCGATCCAGACCCGTACAGCCCCGCCGCGCAATTCTCAGACGCGCAAATCTGTGCAAACTACGATGACCATGCAGCGTTATTAGAGCTAGGTAAACGCTGCGCCGCAATCACCACCGAATTTGAAAACGTACCCGCTCGGAGTCTGGAGCTGCTTGCTGCATTGTCCACGGTGCGGCCCGCCGCCGCCGTCGTCGCCATCGCCCAGGACCGCATTACTGAGAAATCGTATCTTGCAGAGCAGGGGTTTCCAGTGGCTTCCTTCGCGGTGGTTCGCACTGAACAAGAACTGCATGAAGCGCTAAGTAACATTCCAGCGCCCGCCATACTCAAGCGCAGCCGTTTGGGTTACGACGGCAAAGGGCAAGCGCCTGTCTCGAATCTGGAGTACGCCGTAACTGCCTTTCACATGTTGGGCGACGAACCCTGTGTGCTGGAGCAGCGCGTTTCGCTGGGAAAAGAGATTTCAGTTGTCGTGGCGCGTGGCGCGGACGGCGAGACGGTGTGCTTTCCCGTTGCGGAGAATCAGCATCAAGACGGCATTCTGGATGTCAGCATCGTGCCTGCGCGCATCAGCGCAGCGCTTGCAACGCAAGCGACGGATATGGCCGGGCAGCTCGCCCAGCGGCTTGATTACTGCGGTGTGCTGGCCGCGGAGTTTTTTGTGCTGCCCGGCGATAAACTCATTATCAACGAAATCGCGCCGCGTCCGCACAACAGCGGGCATTACACGCTCGATGCCTGCGTCACTAGCCAATTTGAACAGCAGGTGCGCGCGCTGTGCGGCCTGCCGCTCGGCGGCACGCGCCTATTGTCTCCTGCGGTGATGGTAAATTTGCTGGGCGATCTGTGGGCGGACGGCGAGCCGCACTGGGAAAAATTATTACAGCACCAACAAGTAAAACTTCATCTGTACGGCAAGAGTGAGCCCCATCCAGGCCGCAAGATGGGCCACTTTACCTGTCTCGATGAATCGCTTGAGCAGGCCCTGGCCGTGGCCTTGGAAGCCAAAACAGATTTGCTGAACCGTATTACAACCTCCGCTCAGGGAAGGGTAAGCTTATGATGCTGGAGACGATCGGAGCCTGGGGGATGTAGCTGGGATTTATCCTGCTGGTGCTTGTCATGCTGGCCGTGGATATGTTTCTGTTGGGGCGCCAAGATTCTCACAAGGTGAGCCTCAAGGAGGCGGCCACCTGATCCGTGGTGTGGGTGACCATGGCCTTGCTGTTTAACGCGGCATTATGGTGGTATCTCGACGGCAATCTCGGGCGCGAGCTGGCCAATCAAAAGGCGCTGGAGTTCTTTACCGGTTATCTCATCGAGAAGTCTCTGGCGGTGGATAACATCTTTGTATTTCTGATGCTGTTCAGTTATTTCGCGGTGCCTGTGGAATACCAGTGCCGGGTGCTGCTCTACGGCGTGCTGCGCGCAATCGTGATGCGTGCCGTGATGACACTGCTCGGCGCCTGGTTGATCGCCCAATTTCACTGGATACTCTATGGAAGCACTGAATAAGTCCATCATGGACTTCTCAGAGCACGAAAAGCAAAAACGTGGCCATAAGATTATTTCTGACTTAATCAGAGGTTCCTTAAACAAGTCAGTAAGTAAGGTTACACTTCCCGCTGCGTCCCCGCCCCTTGTGTAGGGGGCGGGACAGGGTGGGGGCTAGAGTAAACAGGGTTTTTACTCAGGAGTCACATCATTAATGTTGTGGCCTTATTTGCTGACTCCTGAGTAAGTCTTCATTTACACTCCCGTTTCCGCCCTTGCCTGTGTATGCGCATTTCAAACAGTTATAATCCAGCGCAATGAATTTGCTCCTCTTAGTCCTCACCCCCTTCATCGGCGCTGCGATAGCCGCCTGGATTTCCCGGCTGGGCCGGCTGCATGCCGCCTGGATGGCGGGGGCGGTGACGCTGCTCGCGCTGGCCTGGCTGCTGCCGCTGGCGGGCGCGACTTTCGCCGGCCACACCGAGATCCAGCGTATAAGCTGGATGCCGGCCGTTGGCCTCGATCTCGCCTTCCGCCTGGATGGACTGGGCCTGCTGTTCACGCTGCTGATCCTGGGCATCGGCCTGCTCATCATTCTTTACGCCCGCTATTACCTGTCGGCGAAGGACTGCATGGGGCGCTTCTATGCCTATCTGCTGCTGTTCATGGGCTCCATGCTGGGCATCGTGTTGTCCGAGAACATCATCCAGTTGTTGATCTTCTGGGAACTGACCAGCCTTTCTTCTTTCCTGCTCATCAGCTACTGGCAGCATCGCCCCGATGCCCGTAACGGCGCGCGCATGGCGCTGGCGGTAACCGGAACCGGCGGGCTGGCACTGCTGGGAGGCTTTCTGTTGCTGGGCGAAATCGCCGGCAGCTATGATCTGTCGGTTATCCTGGCATCGGGCGACATCATCCGTGCCCATCCTCTCTATGTGCCGATGCTGGTGCTGGTGCTATTAGGCGCCTTCACCAAGTCGGCCCAGTTCCCGTTCCATTTCTGGCTGCCCAACGCCATGGCGGCGCCGACACCGGTGTCGGCTTATCTGCATTCGGCCACCATGGTCAAGGCCGGAGTATTCCTGCTGGCGCGGCTGTTTCCGGCTCTGTCCGGCACGCCGGAATGGTCCTGGCTGGTGGGCGGGACGGGGCTTGCCACGCTGCTGCTGGGGGCATACGTCGCCCTGTTCAAGCACGACCTCAAGGGGCTGCTGGCCTATTCCACCATCAGCCATCTGGGCCTCATCACCCTGCTGTTCGGCATCGGCACGCCGCTCGCGGCGGTGGGCGGGGTGTTCCATATCATCAACCACGCCATCTTCAAGGCCTCGCTGTTCATGGCCGCCGGCATCATCGAACACGAGACCGGCAGCCGCGACATGCGCCGCATCAACGGCCTGTGGAAGTTCATGCCCCACACCGCCACCCTGGCCATGGTGGCGGCCGCGGCCATGGCCGGCGTGCCGCTGCTCAACGGCTTTCTGTCCAAGGAGATATTCTTCGCCGAGGCGGTGCATCGTACCGCCGGTCTGCCCTGGGGCTGGCTGTTGCCGGCGGCGGTGACGGTGGCTGGCGTGTTCGCCGTGGCCTATTCGCTGCGCTTCATTCACGACGTGTTCTTCAACGGTGAACCCATCGATCTGCCGAAGACGCCGCACGAACCGCCGCGCTGGATGAAGGTGCCGGTGGAAGTGCTGGTGGCGCTGTGCCTGCTGGTGGGGATTGTCCCCATCCTGACCGTGGGGCCCATCCTCGCCCTGGCGGCCGCCGGCACGCTGCAGGCGCCGCTGCCCGAATACAACCTGGCCATCTGGCACGGCTTCAACCCGGCGCTGTGGATGAGCGCGATCGCCCTGGCCGGCGGCGGGCTGGTTTACCGCGGCCGCCGCCCCCTGTTCGTACTGTATGAGCGGCTGGAAGGGCGGCTGGAGGCGAAGGCGATCTACCATCGCTTGCTGGGCGGGCTGTTCGCCTTGGCCGGTGTGCTGACCCGCCTGCTCGACACCGGCTCGCTGCAACGCATGCTGTTCCTGTTCATTCTCTTCGCCTTGGCTCTCGGCATGGCCGGTTTTCTCGGCGGCGGGGAAGCGCCGCTGACCGGGAGCCGCGCACTGTTGCCGGTGGATGGCGTCAGCCTGCTGGCTACTCTGGGACTGGCGGCGGCGGCCGTCGGCGCGGTGATCCTGCACCGGCAGCGCTTGGTGGCGCTGATTCTCATGGGCGCGGTCGGGCTGGTGGTCGCGCTGATCTTCATCAAGTTCTCGGCGCCCGACCTGGCTTTGACCCAACTCTCGGTGGAGGTGGTGACGGTGGTGCTGCTGCTGCTGGCCCTGTATTTCCTGCCCCAGCACACTCCCTCCGAATCGGGTGCGCTGCGTCGCAGCCGCGACCTGCTGCTGGCGGTCGCGGCGGGCGGCAGCGCGGCCGCCCTGACCTGGGCGGTGCTGACCCGGCCCCACCAGAGCATCGCCGGCTATTTCCTGGCCCACAGCGTGCCGGGCGGCGGCGGCGCCAACGTGGTGAATGTGATTCTGGTGGATTTCCGCGGCTACGATACCCTGGGCGAAATCGCCGTGCTGGCCTTGGCCGGGCTGGGCATCTACGCCATGCTGGAGCGCCTGCACCTGTCCGGCCCCGAGCGCGACGCCGGGGGCCGCCTTTGGAACCCCGACCTGCACCCGGCCATCATGGCCACGTTCAGCCGCCTGCTGCTGCCGCTCGCCCTGCTGGTGTCGGTATTCATCCTGCTGCGCGGGCATAACCTGCCCGGCGGCGGCTTCATCGCCGGGCTGATTACGGCGGTGGCGCTGATCATGCAATACCTGGCCAACGGCCTGATCTGGACCCAAGCCCGCCTGGCGGCGAACATGCACCCCGTCATCGGCATCGGCCTGCTGATCGCCGTGCTCACCGGGCTGTCCAGTGGGCTGTTCGGCTACCCGTTCCTCACATCCACTTTCGCTCATCTGCACTGGCCGCTGGTGGGCGAGTTCGAGCTGGCTTCGGCCATGGCCTTCGATCTGGGGGTGTATCTGGTGGTGGTCGGCGCCACGCTGCTGATCCTGATCCAGCTGGGACGGGTACACAGCACAAGTAGCCCGTCGAACGCCAAGAAGGAGCCCCGCTGATGGAAGCCCTGATTGCGTTGATCATCGGCGTGCTCACCGCCTGCGGCGTCTATCTCGCCCTGCGCGGACGCACCTTCCCGGTGGTGCTGGGGCTGACCTTTCTGTCCTACGCGGTCAACCTGTTCCTGTTCGCCATGGGCCGGCTGGTCATCGGTCTGCCGCCGATAATCGCCGATAGCGCGGCGGGCTACACCGACCCGCTGCCCCAGGCCCTGGTGCTCACCGCCATTGTCATCAGCTTCGGCATGACCGCCTTCGTCATCGTACTGGCCCTCAAGGCGCGCGCCGAACTCGGCAACGATCACGTGGACGGGAGGGAGGAACGATGAACCACCTGGTCATCGCCCCGGTGTTGCTGCCGCTGCTGGCGGGTATCCTGCTGCTGTTGCTGCGCCGGCGGAATCTGCCGCTGCAACGCGCTGCAGGTGCGAATTCATTCGCACATTTAACCCTTCAGCGCGCCCTGAGCGTCACTGCCGTGGCCGCCCAGATCGGGCTGGCTGCGGGGCTCATGGCGGCGGTGAGCGGCGGCGACATTCTGGTCTACGCCCTGGGCGACTGGCCGGCGCCGTTTGGCATCGTGCTGGTGGCGGATCGGCTCTCCGCCTGGATGCTGCTCATCACCGCGCTGCTCTCGCTGTTCGCTCTGCTCTACGCGATACGTGGCGCCGACCACGCCGGCGCGCATTTCCATGTGCTGTTCCAGCTGCTGCTGTTCGGCCTGAACGGCGCCTTCCTCACCGGCGACCTGTTCAACCTGTTCGTGTTCTTCGAGATTCTGCTGCTGGCCTCCTACGGCTTGCTGTTGCACGGCGGCGGGCGGCGGCGCACCCGCGCGGGCCTGCATTTCGTGGTAATCAACCTGGCCGGTTCCACCTTGTTCCTGTTCGCCATAGGCACCTTGTATGGCGTGCTGGGCACGCTCAACATGGCCGACCTGGCAGTGAAGGTGGCGGCTACGCCGCCCGAAAACGTCCCGCTGGTGCGGGCGGCCGGCCTGTTGCTGTTTGGCGTGTTCGCCCTCAAAGCGGCACTGCTGCCGCTGTACCTGTGGCTGCCCGCCGCCTACGCCCACACCAGCGCGCCGGTGGCGGCGCTGTTCGCGATCATGACCAAGGTCGGGGCCTACAGCATCCTGCGCGTGTACACGCTGATCTTCGGCGACCAGGCCGGCCCGGCGGCCAACCTGATTGAACCCTGGTTGCTGCCGCTGGCGCTGGTCACACTGGCAGTGGGCATGCTGGGCGCAGTGGCCAGCACCCATCTGCGCCAGCAGGTGGCTTATCTGGTAGTGGCCTCCATCGGCTCGTTGCTGACCGCCTTCGGCCTTAACAGCGCCGCCGGCATCGCCGCCGGACTGTATTACCTGCCGCATACCACCTTCACGCTGGCGGCGTTCTTTTTGCTGGCGGATGCCATCGCCAACCGTCGCGGCCCGCTGGGCGACCGGCTCGATCCCGGCCCGGTCATCGCCAACTCGCGACTGCTCGGCGCCCTGTTCTTCGTCACCGCCATCCTGGCGGCGGGTCTGCCGCCGCTGTCCGGCTTTCTCGGCAAGTTCCTGATACTGCGCGCCGCCTTGGAACACCCGGCCCTGCCCTGGGTGATGGGGGTGCTGCTGGTGACTGCGCTCCTCGGCCTGATCGCCCTGGCGCGCAGCGGCAGCCTGCTGTTCTACCGGGCGCAGCCGGCCGAGACTGCCGTACCCGCGGCGGCGCCCGGCGGCGGAGAACTCGCACCCATCATGGGGCTGCTCGCCCTGTGCCTGGCGCTGACGATCTGGGCCGGGCCGGCCACGGACTTCGCCCGCGCCACCGCCGGGCAGTTATTACAACCCTACCACTATGTCCACGCCGTGCTCGGCGGGGGAGGGAGCCGCTGATGCGCCGCCTGCTGCCCCACCCTCTTGTCACCCCGGTTCTGGCCGGAGTCTGGCTGCTGCTGGTCAACAGCGTGGCGCCCGGCCAGATCGTGCTGGGCCTGCTGCTGGGCTGGGCCATCCCCTTTTTCACCCTGCGCTTCTGGCCGGAGAAGGTGCGCATCCGCAGGCCATTCACCCTGCTGCGCTTCACCGGCGTGGTGCTGATGGATATCGTGCTGGCCAACTTTACCGTGGCGCGACTTATCCTCGGCCGGCCGGAGCGCCTCCGGCCCGCTTTCGTGGTGGTGCCGCTGGATATCACTTCGGATCTGGCCATCAGCCTGCTGGCCAACACCATCTGCCTGACACCGGGCACGCTGTCGGCGCTGCTCGCGCCGGATCGCAAGAGCCTGCTGATCCATACCCTGGATGTGAGTGACATCGACGCGCTGGTCGCCACCATCAAGCAGCGCTATGAAACCCCGCTGAAGGAGGTCTTCGAAGCATGTTGAATATCGCCATCCCCATCGCCTTCACCCTGGTGTCTGTCGCCGTGGCCCTCAATTTCTGGCGCCTGCTGCGCGGTCCCAGCGCGCCAGACCGCATCCTGGCCCTGGACACCCTGTACATAAACACCGTCGCGCTGCTGGTGCTGTTGGGCATACATCTTTCCAGCGCCCTGTATTTCGAGGCGGCGCTGCTCATCGCCCTGATGGGTTTCGTCGGCACCGTCGCGCTGTGCAAGTATCTGTTGCGCGGCGACATCATCGAGTAATGGCCATGCTGGATTACTTTTTGTCCTTCCTGATTCTGACCGGCGCCGTGTTCACCTTCATCGGCTCCCTGGGCCTGGCCCGGCTGCGCGATTTCTACACCCGGCTGCACGGCCCCACCAAAGCCACCACCCTGGGCGTGGGCAGCCTGCTCATCGCCTCCGCCATTTACTTCAGTACGCGCGGCGCCGGCATCAGTCTGCACGAGGTACTGGTGACCCTGTTCCTCTTCATCACCGCCCCGGTAAGCGCCCATCTGCTGGCCAAGGCGGCCCTGCATCTCAGGCTGTACAGTCTGGCAGCGGTACCGGAGGAAGCAGCGCGGCAGGAAAGCGCGGAGGCGAAAACGAATCCTGAAAGCTCGCATCAATAACAGGGGCGTGTCTGACAGTGTGTTGAAAAAGCCCATCCATGGGCTTTTTCAACACGCAAAGCGAAAAATGTGATTTTCGCTTTTCTTCATTTTCCAAACACATACACCGTGTTTGAAAAATGGCGGCACGTCCTTGTGCCGCGCGCAGTCTGTTTTTCAACAGACTGCTAACGCCGTACCGCAAGCGTCCCGGTTGCGCTAGAATGAAACATGCCGCGAATGGTTTTCTAGCGATGTCCGCTTACTTTGTTTCTTCGTTGAATGACGCCGAGATACAAGACCATGTGCGCCGTGCGTTGCGTGAAGACATCGGCGGCGGCGATGTTACTGCGGCGCTGATTCCGGAGCCGGCACAGGGGCAGGCCAGCATTATCAGCCGCGAAGCGGCAGTGTTGTGCGGGACGGCCTGGTGTGATGCCGTTTTCCGGCAACTCGACAGCCGTGTGCGGACGGAGTGGCATGCGCACGATGCCGACCGCATCGCTGAAGATCAAGTATTGTGTACGCTGCGCGGCCCGGCACGCGCGCTGCTCACCGGCGAGCGCACCGCACTCAACTTTCTGCAAACCCTGTCAGGCACCGCGACGCTCGCGCGCCGCTACGCCGATGCGGTGGGGGGGCTGCGCGCCCAGGTGCTCGACACACGCAAGACCCTGCCGGGGCTGCGTTACGCCCAGAAATATGCCGTCACCTGCGGCGGTTGCCATAACCACCGCGCGGGTCTTTACGACGGCATCCTCATCAAGGAAAACCACATTCTCGCGGCGGGCTCCATTACGGCGGCGTTGCATGCCGCGCGCGCCTCGGCGTCACCCGGCATGATGATCGAGGTCGAAGTGGAAGCTATGGACGGACTGTGCGAGGCATTGAATGCCGGTGCAGGGCGCGTGCTGCTGGATAATTTCACGCTGGCCGATGTGCGGCGCGCGGTGCAGGAAAATCGCGGGCGTGCACGGCTTGAAGCTTCAGGCGGTGTGACGCTGGAGAATATCCGCAGCGTGGCGGAGACCGGCGTCGATTATATTTCGGTGGGCGACCTCACCAAAAACGTGCGCGCCGTCGATATGTCGATGCGCTTTGTTCTCTCCCCCTAAAGCGGAGTTGTAGGTCAGGCTGCGTAAGCTGCCTGACGGATACGTGGCTTCGTAGCTCCGTCACTGCATGAAGTCACGCAGCTTCGCAACGTGACCTGCGATTGCTAAAGGCTCTCTCCCCTTTGGGGGGGGGGTTACAGACGGTGGCCGCGTGCGCGCAGTATGGACTGTGCCTCCAGCGCGAGATGGATAATCTCCAGTTCCTGCTCCCAGTCGTACCCTGCACTGTTTTCCGCCGGTGCAGGGTACGCAAGATCATGCCAGGGTTCGTCCGCGTATATTTTGACGTGCCGCGTCTCTTCCATGCTGCGGCTCAAATCGGGCCAGATTTCATAAAACATGTCTGCCGGGCGCGTCACTGCCCATGCGTCGACCAGCCTGTAGCGTGCAGGCAGCCGGGTGAACGCCTCCGGCGTCCCGGTCTGTGCCGCGCCGGTTTCTTCATTGACGTGATCGGTGTGGATATGCACGATGAGCTTCGGTGCGCGCCGCACAATTTCCGGCGTGAGATTCACGCCGGACGGCATCCATGAAGAGAATGCCACGTCGAACGGGAAATCAATGTCGGCAAATTTTTCACTACGGACTTCGTAGCAATCACTGTCATAAAAATCGGCGATCTGATTCGGCTTCGCCTCCGGGTCGCGCAGACCAATGACCTTTACGCCTTCGCGCGCCAGCAGGCTGCCGATGAAGCCGTTGCCGCAATGGATATCGCACACCAGCGGTTGTTGCGCGACGCGGCGCGCGTACCACGCGATCTTCCGCATCTCTTCGTGCAGCGGGTAGTACGGCGCCACCGTAGGGGCGAACAGTTTCGGGTCGCGGTCTGCGGCGCTGAACACGAGATAGTGCAACGGCAGACTTTTGATGCGCTTGTCGAACGGCAGTGCGGTATTCCAGGCCGGGTGCAGCTTCTGCTGGAATTCAAAGATGCGGTTGAACATGGCCTCGGTGAAGGCCTCCATGTCGCGCAATTTTTCAAATTTATCCATGGTGATTCCGGTTTTCAGTGCGTAAGAAAGTAGGTGAGTTGCAGTGCCAGCAGAGCGTAAAGCGCGGCCAGCACATCGTCCAGCATGATGCCGAAGCCGCCTTTTATTTTTTGATCAGCGATATTGATGGGCCACGGTTTCCAGATGTCGAATAGCCGGAACAGTCCGAAGCCCAGCACGATCCATTCCCAACCGCGCGGTGCGGCAAACATGACAATCAGATAGCCGGTGATTTCGTCCCACACGATGCCGGGGTGATCCTCCGTACCCAGTGCGCGCGAAGTGGTGCCGCACAGCCATATGCCGACGACGAACAGCAGCAGACACAAGGCCGTGTAAAGCTCCAGCGTCAGCGTTTGCGCCCAGAGATAAACCGCGACGCCGACCAGCGTGCCGAAGGTGCCGGGGGCGGGCAGCAGGCCGGCACCCAGACCAAAGGCGAGCAGGTGTGCCGGATTGCGTCCTAAGTGGCGCAGTGTGACTGGGCGATTCATGCGCCGAAATGCAGATAACCGCTGCTGCGCAGGGCGCGTATGCTGCCGTCGGCTGCGATGCAGCGCAGCCCCGGCTCGGCTTCAATAACGCCGACGTTGACGCAACCGGCAGGGAAGCATTCCATCACATCAAGTAATGCAGCGCGCTGCCGCGCGGGCACGGTAAAACACAGTTCATAGTCGTCGCCTGCTGTCATGGGCAGCTCCCAGTCGCCCGTTTTTTCGATATACGCAGTGACATCGGCAGACAGGGGGAGTGCGGCGAGATTAATGTGTGCACCCACGCCACTGGCCGCCAGGATATGCCCGAGATCGGCGCAGAGGCCATCGGAGATATCGATGGCGGCGCTGGCGATACCGCGTAGCGCCAGGCCCTCCTGGATACGGGGCTGGGGACGGTTGAGGCGATGTGCAAGCTGCGCTGCGGAGTCGCCAGAAGATAGCGTCGGTTGTTGTAGTGTGCGCAGGGCCAAAGCGGCGTCACCCAGAGTGCCGGTGATATAGATCAGGTCGCCTGCACAGGCGCCGCTACGGCGCAGTGCGGTGCCTGTGGGCAGCAGGCCCAGTATCTGTACTGTAATGGAGAGCGGGCCGCGTGTGGTGTCGCCACCAATGAGTTGTACACCCTCTGCTGCGGCAAGTGCCAGGAAGCCGCTGCTGAAGGCGGCAAGCCAGGCCTCATCGGCATGCGGCAATGTGAGGGCGAGCGTCGCCCAGCGTGGCTCGGCGCCCATGGCCGCCATGTCGCTCAGGTTAACGGCGAGCGCCTTGTGGCCGATGTCCTGCGGTGCCGTCTGTGCCGGAAAGTGCACGCCTTCCACCAGCGTATCTGTCGCGACCGCGAGCTCCATGCCTGCCGGTACTCGCACCAGTGCGGCATCGTCTCCAATGCCGAGCGCCACGTCCGGGTCGGGCACTGCTGCCGGGCGTGCGAAGTAGCGTTCGATCAGGGTGAATTCGGTCAGCGCCATGCGAGCCGTGGTTGCCCTTAGGATGGGCGGCTCAGCTCGCCGGGCCGCAGGGCGCGGGCGACCTTGTCGAGCACGCCATTGACGTATTTGTAGCCCAGATCGCCACCGAAGCGTTTGGCAAGCTGGATGGCCTCGTTAATAATGACGCGGCAGGGTATTTCGGGGTGCGCGCGCAGCTCGTATGTGCCGATGCGCAGAATCGCGCATTCGACGGGGTCAATCTCGGCGATTGGCCGATCAAGCATGGGCGACAGACTGCGTTCGACGTCATCCAGCTGTGCCGGAATCTGGTGCAGCAGTTCCTGGAAATAGGGTAGCTCGGCCTTGTCCAGGGCGTGATCGATCAGAAACTGGGCTTCAATGTCAGACAGGTTTTGCCGCCCAATCTGCCATTGGTAGAGTGCCTGTACTGCGGCGCGGCGCGCCAGACTACGGGCGTGGCTCATCGGGCTTTCTTTTTGGGTGCCACAAGGCCTTTCAGAACGCTGACCATCTCCATGGCGGCCAATGCAGCCTCAGCGCCTTTGTTGTTGTTTGGGGTGGTGCGGAGCAGGGCCTGTTTCACCGTATCGGTGGTGAGCACGCCGAAGCTGACAGGAATGTCCTGTTGCAAGGCCACGCGGGCAAGGCCCTCGGTACAGGCGCCCGCTACATATTCAAAGTGCGGTGTATCACCGCGGATCACGGCGCCAAGGGCAATCAGCGCATCGTAGCGCCCGCTCCGGGCCAGTTGCTGTGCCGCGAGTGGCATTTCAAATGCGCCCGGAACCCGCAGGATGTGAATATTACGCTGCGCGATGCCGTGGTCGCCAAGGGCCGTCAATGCGCCATCGAGCAGGGCATCGACGATGGCACTATTGAAGCGCGCCGCCACGATACCGAAGCGTGCACCACGCAGATTAAAGCGGGTGGCGGCAGGTTTGGTTTTTTTCATGGAAGTAACGAACCCTGTAAAAAAGCAGGTGACAAGGTGCGCACAGTATACCCCATGCGGGGCGGGTTGGGGTGCGGGTATCCGCAGTTATTGCGGCTCGGCTGAGATGTAGTCGATGATCTCCAGGTCGAATCCGGAGATGCCATGTAGCCGCCGTGGCTGGCCCAGTACGCGCATCTTGTGCACGCCCAGATCCATGAGAATCTGGGCGCCGATGCCGTAGGTACGCAAGTCTGCCGCACCCTCCTGGCTGGCCGGGTGTGTCGTGTGGGGCTGGGACAGGGAGCGCTTGACGAATGCCAGCAATTCCTGTGTCGGGTCGGGTTTGCGCAGAATCACGATCACCCCGCTGTCCTCCTGCGCGATACGTTGCAGGGCGGCATGCAGTGTCCAGCCGCAGTCATCGCGCTTGAGTCCGATGCTGTCCATGGCGTTTTCGACATGCACGCGTACCAGTGCCGGCGTTCCGGCATACAGACTGCCGCGCACCAGCGCCAGATGTATCTGGCCGTCGATGGTGTCCCGAAACGCATGCAGCTGGAATTCGCCATGCTCGGTCTGTACCGGATGGGACGCGACATGCTCTACCGTCTTGTCGCGCTGGATACGGTAATGAATCAGGTCGGCGATGGTGCCAAGTTTGAGTCCGTGGTGTTGGGCGAATACTTCCAGATCAGGCCGCCGGGCCATGCTGCCGTCTTCGTTCAGGATTTCGACGATGACCGCCGCAGGCTCCAGTCCGGCCAGGCGCGCCAGATCACAGCCGGCCTCGGTATGGCCGGCACGCGTGAGCACGCCGCCGGGCTGCGCCATGAGCGGGAAGATATGGCCGGGCTGGGTCAGGTCGGCAGGCTGCGCGTCAGGCCCAACTGCCGTGCGCACGGTGTGGGCACGGTCGGCGGCGGAAATGCCGGTGGTGACGCCGTGGGCCGCCTCGATGGAGACGGTGAAGTTGGTGCGGTGCTCCGTGATGGTGCCGCTGACCATGAGTGGCAGGCGCAATTGCGCGCAGCGCTCATGCGTGAGCGTGAGACAGATCAGGCCGCGCCCAAAGCGCGCCATGAAGTTGATGTCTTCGGTACGCACCTGGGTTGCCGCCATAACCAGGTCGCCTTCATTTTCGCGCTCCTCGTCGTCCATGAGCACGACCATTTTACCGGCGCGAATATCAGCGATGATTTCTTCAGTACTGTTTAACGACATGTCTGTAGCCGTTCCAGATAGCGTGCAATCATGTCTACCTCGATGTTGACACTGTCGCCGGGTGTGAGTGTGCTGAACGTGGTTTCCTGCAGGGTGTGCGGCACCAGGTTGACCTCAAACACGGAGTCTGTTGCCGTATTGACGGTCAGGCTCACACCATCGACGCAGATTGAACCTTTTTCCGCGATGTATTTTGCGAGTGCAGAGGGCATCTTGAATGAGGCGTGCAGCGACTGTCCAGCAGCGTCGCATCCAAGCACAGTGGTGGTCCCATCCACGTGGCCGCTGACCAGATGGCCGCCCAGCCGCGTCATGGGCGTGACGGATTTTTCCAGATTGAGTCGGCTGCCGGGTGCAAGCGAGGAAAAAGTGGTGCGTGCCAGGGTTTCGGCCGATATATCGGCCTGAAAGCTATCTGCGTCAAGTGCCGCAACAGTGAGGCAGACGCCATTTATTGCGATGCTGTCACCGAGCTTTACATCGGACAGTTCAATCTGGCTGGCGGCAATGCGCGCCCGGGCCTCCCCGTCGTGGTGGGTGAGCGCCTCCAGTGTGCCTGTGCCTGTAATGATGCCGGTAAACATAAGACAGCCACGATACAAGATCGGACAGGCAAGTAGCAAGAAGCCTGCCCATGCCAGATGCAGAGTTACTCGGTTTGCGGGCCAAGCACGCGTAATATTTCGTCCACTGTGGTCAGTCCCTGCCGTACCTTGGCGTGGGCATCATCAATCAGCGTGGTGGTGCCAAGCTGCCGCGCCATGCGGGTGAGGTCAAGAATACTGGCGCCGGAGGCGATCATGTGACGCAGCTCGGCATTGGGTGTGAGTACCTCGTACAGTGCCAGTCGCCCACGGTAGCCAGTTTGATTGCACTGGGCGCATCCGATGCCGCCTTGAAACACAAGCCCGGATGCCGTAAACGCAGGGCCGAGTTGTGCCAGCAGTTCGGAAGCCGGGGATGTGCGTTCGCGACAGGTGGTGCAAATCCTGCGCACCAGGCGCTGCGCGATAATGCCCTCCAGTGCCGTGGCGATCACGTATGGCTTGAGTCCGAGATCGAACAGGCGCGCAATGGTCGCAATGGCGGAGTTGGTGTGCAGGGTGGAGTACACCAGATGTCCGGTGAGCGCGGCATGGAATGCAACTTCGGCAGTGTCGAAGTCGCGGATCTCGCCGATAAGGATCACGTCCGGATCCTGGCGCAGGATGGCGCGCAACACGCTGGGAAAATTGAGTCCGATCTTTTCGCGCACCAGCACCTGGCCAGCGATGTCGAGATAGTATTCCACCGGGTCTTCGATGGTGACGTAATTCTTGGTGGCGGTGGCGTTGTGCTGCAACAGCGAATACAGCGTGGTGGTCTTGCCACTGCCGGTGGGGCCGGTGGCGAGGATAATGCCTTGTGGCTTGGCGACCATGTTCACTAGTCTGGCAAGGTCAGGCGACGAGAACCCCAGGTCGTGTATGGTGTGTATCGCGGAGTTTCGGTCCAGGATACGCATCACGATCTTTTCGCCATTTATGGTAGGCAGGCTGGAGATGCGCAGATCGACCACGCGCAGCGGGGTCTTGACCGTGATACGTCCGTCCTGTGGCCGCCGCCGCTCGGTAATATCCATTTCCGCCATGACTTTGATGCGTGATATCAGAGACATGTGCAAGTGATGCGGGATATGTATCTTGTCAGCCAGAACGCCATCGATGCGGTAACGCACGACTACGCTCTTTGTGCGCGGGTGGATGTGAATGTCGCTTGCGCCCAGCCGGATGGCTTCGATGATGATGGAGTTGACAAGCCGGATGGCAGGAGGCTCTTCGGTCTCGCGTAGCAGTTCCTCCAGTGAGCGATCATCCTCCTCCTCGATGACGATCTCTATGCCTTCATACGGATCAACCGTGGAGACCAGGGTTTCCAGTTCCTCGAATGAGGGAGACCGCTCACCGTAAACGGCAGCGATCTTGGCCTTGATGGCGGCCACATCTGCCATGACCACTTGTATCTCCAGGCCCGAGACAAAGCGCAAGTCGTCGATGAGGCCCGTGTCCATGGGGTCGGCCATGGCCAGCAGCAGACGACGTCCTTCCGACTTTAGCGGCAGCACCCACTGGCGTTCGCAGAAACTGCGCGGCACCAGTGCGGCGACGGCAGGGTCAATCTGGATTTCAGGCAGGGCGACTTCATCTACCAGCAGTTCCTTGCGTAGAATATCGCGCAGGGTCTTTTCATTTACCCAGTCGCGCTCGATCAGCAGGCGGATGACGGGGTCTTTTCTGGTTTGCTGTAGTTTGTGCAGCTCTTGCACCTGCTTGCTGTTGAGCAGGTTACGTTTGTGCAGCATGACGGCAAGCTGGCTACGGTTGGTGACGGCAAATTTGTTGAGTGCCACGATCTCCTGGGTCTTTTTCTTGTTTTCATTTTTCAGTGCGCGATTTTTTTCGAGCAGATCGTGCTGTTCCAGCGCGAGTGCAACGGTGATTCGCAGATCGTCATCATTCCATGGCTTCAGTATGAATTTGTATACGGCGCCGTCATTGACAGCGCCCATTACAGCACTGGTATCGGCGTGGCCAGTTAGCATGATGCGTATCATGTCCGGCTGTATGGTCTTGGCCCTTTTCAACAGTTCCGCACCATTCATGCCCGACATCATGTGATCGGATACCATAAGGTGGAACTTTTCTTTGCCCAGTAACCGCAAGGCTTCCTGACCATTGGTGGCGGTATCAATTATGTAGTTTTCCTGACGGAAAACGCGTTGCAGGGCCTTGAGTACATTGCTGTCATCGTCTACCAGCAGCAGGCGATAGACGCAACTCACCGGTTCGGTGAGACTTGCTGCCTCGGGTGTGACGCCAGTAAACAGGGATGCGTAGTGTGTCATGATCAGGGATGTACGGCTTTTTCAAGGGGCAGATAGATGCTGAATGTGCTGCCTGTGTCTACTTCACTCTTTACCTCAATGTGTCCGCCATGGGCCTGGATAATGTCATGGCTTACGCTCAGGCCGAGACCGGTGCCCTGGCCTACATCCTTGGTGGTGAAGAAGGGTTCGAAAATGCGGGGTAGCAGATGCTGAGGTATGCCGCAGCCATCGTCACTGATGCGGATACATATCTCGCCGGCAAGCAGTTCTGTTTGTACATGAATGTGGCCAAAAGAAGTCATGGCCTGGCTGGCATTGAGCAGTATATTGACCAGCACCTGACCAAGCTGGCCAGGATGGCACCATACCAGGGGAATATCCTGAAAAGTGCTGCTGAGTGAGGCACGCGCCTGCAGGGTGTTTCTTACCACGTTACAAACCTGGGATATTTTCTGGTTGATATCCGTAAGTTCCTCTTCGGTTCGGTCAATATTTGAGAAACCCTTGAGGTCTGCCACGATACGCATGATACGCCCTGCCCCCTCCGCGCTTTCCTCCAGCAGTGCCTTGAAGTCCTCCAGCATCAGAGTGATGTCCTGTTGTGCGAAAATCGCCGCTGCGCGTTCGGTGTTCTGCGCATTGCGTATAAGGCTAGTGGCTGCCACCAGTTTGTGAACATACGAGCGGGCGGTGTTGAGGTTGCTGGTGATGAAGCCGATAGGGTTGTTGATTTCATGCGCAACACCAGCGGCGAGCTGGCCGATAGAGGCAAGCTTTTCACTCTGGTACAGATGGCGTTGCGCTGTGTTAATCGTCTGCACCTGCTGCGTCACGCGTTGCTCCAGATTTTCCGCCAACGCCTTGTAGCGCGCCTCTGATTCCGCCAGTGCGGCATGTTCACATTGCAGCTTCTCGTAGTCAGCGTGTACTGCTTCGAGATGAAGGGCTGAGGCCATGTGGTAGCGGCGTGCGCTCTCAAGCAGTAACTCGATAAGTGCCGTTGCCGCCTGCAGACGTGCCACTTCCTGTGTCGGGGCTTCCAGATAACCCAGCGCTTCCATATCGCCCTGTATGACCTGTCGCGTACACTGTGTCGGCACCCTGTCTTTACCCAGCACGGTACAATTGTGCATATCCGTGATATGTACTTCCACGCCCAGCAGTGCGCGCAGACATTCCAGCAGGCGTTTACCATCTATGCCAGCAAGCTGTTCACGCAGGCCGAGCTCACGATCAAATCGGGGGAGCGGTTCGGTGTTCACGCGTGCATACGCTCTGCTGCTCCACCCAGCGTGGTGGCGACAAAGGTCGCTTGGTCAAGGCCGTGTCTGGCATGCAGTTCGTACTCATACTCGATGGCCGCATATACCTGCGATAGCAGGACTGTGAAGGTTTCACATACGCCATGGCCGGTGAGTGCGCTGCTGTATGTAAGTGGCCAGGGTGTGGTCTGCCAGCGCTGGCGAATTTCGCCCTCACTCAGAATATCTGGCAGGTCGCGTTTGTTAAACTGCACGACGAGCGGGAGCTTGTCGAAGTTGAGTCCGACACGGTGAACGTTCTGCGCCAGATTGTCGAAAGACTCGCCATTATTTATGCTTTGCGAGCGCTGCGAGTCGGCGACAAATACCACGCCGTCGGCACGCGACAGCACCGCTTTACGTGTGCCATCGTGCGCTATCTGGCCGGGCACTGTGAACAGCTTGAGTTTGATCAGCAGCCCGGAGGGTGTGTGAAATCCCAGCGGCAACAGATCGAAGAACAATGTACGGTCGTTGCTCGTTTCAAGCGTCATGATGTTGCCTGTATGCTCTGGGCGCAGCAGATCATGCAGTCTCATGAGATTGGTGGTCTTGCCGCTCTGTGCTGGCCCGTAGTAAACCAGCTTGAGTGTCAGCTTGTTTCCCGATGCATCGAAGTCCGCCATGACATCCGCCTAGGTGTCTTCCGCGTCCAGCAGGATGGAACCGTCATCGTCCAGTTTTACCCGTGTAATACCGGCATGCTCCGCTTCAAGACGTTCCAGCTCCAGACGCTGGGCGCGCACCTGGTCAGCAAGGCGGCGGTTCTCCATCAGTACGCCATGGTGCATGAGTGCATGCGCTACCGTTGTGCGTAGTTCGTAGTCGTGCCAGGGCTTGGTGACAAAGCGAAAGATATGGGCTTCGTTGATGGCGCCAAGCAGCGCATCCATGTCGGTATAGGCGCTCAGCACCATGCGCAGGGTGTCAGGCTGCAGCTGATGCAGTGTAGTGAGAAAGAACACGCCATCCATGCCCGGCATGCGGTAGTCCGAGATGGCGAGATCGAACTCGCCGCCCGCCTTGATGCGCTTTAGTGCCTCGGTGCCGCTGTTGAAGGTTTCAATGTGATAATTGTCCTGGGCCAGCACACGCTTCACGGCGCGCAGCACATTTTCATCGTCATCGACCAGCATGATACGTTGCACGACTACCTCCTGGTGGCTTTCATTTCATGTATATCCATTCAGGAATCAGGCGGATTGTATGTAAATCGTGTGTCTGTGGCCTTCCTCTTTTTCAAAGGCGATCACCTTGTGGATCACGACGGCATTGAGTGTGCGCCCTTTGGAGAGCAGCATAAGACCGCCTTTGCTGACGAGGTCGCGCGATAGCACCATGCCCTCGTGCAAATCATCAGAAGAAAGGCGTAGCTCTGAGATATCGGCGTTGTCCGTGGTGTCAATAACATGCAGGAAGGTGTCTACAATTTTCGCATCATAGCGTTGGTTGCGATTGGCAATAAGAAACGAGCAAGCCTCCTGTGCGCTCATTTTCCCATGCAGCAGTTTACCGGCCTGTAGTGCGTCATAGTCGCTGGCCACTGCCAGGATGCGTGCGCCAAGCGGGATACGCTCGCCTGAAAGCTTGTCGGGGTAGCCCTTGCCGTCGAAACGCTCATGGTGGCTGCGAATGTACTCCGATGCCTTATGCAGCGTATCCAGGCTGAGCAGAATAGCCTGTCCGGTTGCGGGGTGTTTCTCAAAGCCTGCACGCTCATTCTCTGAGAGATCGATGTAGGACTTGTTGAGTACGTTATCCGGCAACCCGATTTTTCCAATATCATGCAGTAGTGCGGAGTAGTGGATATCCTGTACATCACCCTCGGATAGCCCGAGTTTCGTGGCGATGGCCTGTGCGTGCTCCGCAACACGGCGTGTATGGCCGGTTTCGGTGCCCTCACGTAACCCAATCAGATGCGAGAACACCGAGATGGTGGTGTCGTAGGCCTGCTTTAGCTGCTGATAGGCCAGATCCAGCATGTCTGCGGTTTGCTGTATTTCCTGTGTTCTTGACGCCACTTTCCTTTCCAGGCTTGTATTTAATTCCTTGAGCTGTTCATTTTGCTGGAGAACCTTGGATTCCAGGCGCTTCTTTTCCCGCTCCAGATCCTTCTTCTCCAGGGCCTGTTTGACGCACAGGAGGATGTCGGTGTCTTCCCATGGCTTGGGGATGTAGCGATAGATGCTGCCCTTGTTGATGGCATTGATGGTGGAGCTGATGTCAGCGTAACCGGTGAGCAGGATGCGTATGGTGTCAGGCCAGGATTTTGTTACCTGCTCCAGAAATTCGGCTCCATCCATGCCGGGCATACGCATATCGGAGATCACGAGGTCTATATGCTCGTGGGCGAAAACCTCCAGCGCCTTGTTGCCGCTTTCAGCCGTAAGGATGCGGTAGCCGGCGGGCCGGAACAGTCGTTGCAGTGACGACAGGATATTGGCCTCATCGTCGACGAACATGATGGTGGCGGAGGGGACGGTTTCAGGGTTGGCACTCATGACATTACCTTTAGGCTTGTGCGACGAGTTTGTGGTCTTGGCTTTGCTGTATCGGGAGCCACACTGTAAAGCATGTGCCTTTTCCGGGCTGGCTTGCCACGTCAATCTTACCGCCATGTTTGCTGATAATGCTGTAGGCAAGAGACAGTCCGAGCCCGGTACCCTTGCCCACCGGCTTGGTGGTGAAGAATGGATCGAAGATGCGCGGCAGGTTTTCGGGTGCAATACCCTTGCCGGTATCTGTGACGGATACCCATGCCTGCTCATCCTGGAAACCAGTCTTGAGTGTGATTGTGCCCCGTTCTTCGATGGCATGCGCCGCATTGACCAGCAGGTTCATGAATACCTGGTTGATCTGTGATGCCACACACTCAACCAGCGGCACTTCGCCATACTCCTTGATGACATCGGCCTTATATTTAACTTCATTGTTGACGATATTGAGCGTGCTGTTAAGCCCCTTGTGCAGATCGGCGAATAGCCACTCGGCGCTGTTCACATGCGAGAAGTCCTTGAGATCCTGCACAATGTGTTTTACGCGTGTGATGCCTTCCTTGCACTCGCGCATCAGGTTCAAGGTATCTTCGCGCACAAACGTAAGGTCTACCTTGGCTTTGAGCGTTGTGATCGCGGCAAGCATCTGGGCAGCATCAGGCTGGGTGGCCAGTAGGGGTTCAGCTTTCTCATAGGCGCTAAGCACGCTGAGAATATCCTGCACATAGTTCTGCATGCTGCCCAGGTTCGAATAGACATAGCCGATTGGGTTGTTTATCTCATGCGCTACGCCAGCCGCGAGCTGACCGATGGAGGCCATCTTCTCTGACTGCAGAAGCTGGCTGTGTGCTTCTTCAAGTTGATGATTTATTTTTTGCATCTTTGCATTGATGGCGGACAGCTCTCTAATGCGCTGCTGCTGATATTCATGCAGACTGGCCTCTGACTCGGCAAGCTTCTTGCGAGTGTTGATCTGAACGAAGATGCGCTCGACCGCCAGCGGCAAATAGCTGATCGACTCAACCGATTTTATGATGAAGTCACTTACCCCTGAGCGCAATGCAGCTATCACGGTGCTATCGTCACTCATGCCGGTAGCCATGATGATGGGCAGGTCGTAACCGTTGGCTTTTAGTTGTGCCATGAACGCGAGGCCGGTAATGCCAGCGGGCAGTATGTAATCCAGTACAACTACATCAATGCCGTCCTGCTGAATGATGCCTAGTGCCTCAGCGGCGGTTACGGCATTAAAGACCTTGTAGCCGGACTTCTCCAGGGCGCGGCGCTCCAGTGTGGCGATTCCGAGATCGTCTTCAACGATGAGTACTGTTCCGCGTGTTGTCTCTGTCATGGGCCTTCTCTTGTGTCCTTTCGTTTTTACGCCGCAGGTTGTTCTATAGGGATGCGTTCATTGGGCACGACGGCTATTTGCAGGAACATGCCGAGACGACGCACGACGTCGCAGAAAACTTCGTACTCCACCGGTTTGGTAATATAGATGCCACAACCCAGCTCATAGCAGTTAGCTACCTCGCGTGGATCATCTGTAGTAGTGAGCATCACGGTGGGGATGGTTCTGGTGCGTTCATCCGATTTGAGCTGGCGCAAGACCTCGACCCCGCCCATGCGTGGCATGTTGATATCGAGCAACATCACCAGCGGGTGATCGTGCGCGCGCCCGGTATAGGCGTTGGTGGAGTGCACATAGTCGAGGGCCTCCTGGCCATCCTTGACCCAGACTATGTCGTTGACGACCCCGGCTCGGCGCAGATTGCGCTGCACCAGCGTGGCATGGCCCTCGTCATCTTCGGCCAGTAATATGGTGGCAGGTGCAGTATTTATCATAAATATTTACTCCGTTTAATGTTTGCTATGCGGCTGCTTCTGTATCCATGGTGTTGACAGGTAGGCTGATGAAGAATGTGGTGCCTTCACCTTCGCATGATTGCACCCATATTTTTCCACCGTGGCGTTCTACCATGCGACGTACGATGGAAAGCCCGACGCCTTCACCTTTTGCCTTGTCGGGATGGAAGCGCTGGAATATCTGGAACAGCTTGCCTTGGGCTGCTACGCTCATGCCAAGGCCGTTATCACGGACATAATAAGTGCGCAGGGTAGCGTTGACGCTGTTCTCCGGGATCCAGCCTATTTCGATGAGGCCCGGTCGGTTCGGGTCGAGATAGTTGAGGGCATTGCCAAGCAGGTTGGCGAATATCTGCTCGATGGCGGTGGCATCACCCCAGAGCGGTGGCAGATCAGTTGTGGTGAAAGTTGCTCCGCGCTCCTGGGCTATGGACTGCATGGAATCAGTGATGCGCTGGATGACGCTACCCATTTTTACACCAGTCCAGTGATACTCCACCTGGCCGGCACGAGAGAGCCGCAACAAGGCATCAATGATATTAGACAGGCGCATGACGCCTGCCCGGATGAAATTGATCGAGTCCTGCATGTCGCTGTCTAACAATGCCAGGCCGCGTTTGCGGATATCCTCCGGGATGTTGTCGCTGGCCATCAGCAGGCGTAAATCCTGGGACACAATGGTAAGCTCGTTGCTGAAGCCCTGCAGGTTGACGAGTGGTGAGCGTAAATCATGCGAGACGCTGTAAACCAGCATGTTATTCTCTTCATCACGTTGCTGGAGCTGGTCGAGATAGAGTTCTGCCTGCGCGTTGGTGGCTTCCAGGTCGGCGGTACGAACGCGCACGCGCTCTTCCAGTTCATCGTTGTTGCGGCGGAGCTCCTCTTCGGTTTCCTTTTGCCGCGTGATGTCGGTGCGGATTGAAACGTATCGGGAAGGCCTGCCCGTATGATCCATGAAGGGTACGATTGTTGTTGCTACCCAGTAGAAGGAGCCGTCTCTCTTGCGGTTCCTGACGTGTCCCTGCCACACCTTGCCGCTGGAAATGGTCTTCCAAAGATCGGCGAAAAAGTCCTTTGTGTGCAGGCCGGAATTTACGATTCTGTGGTTTGCCCCCAACAGGTCTTGTTCTGAATACTGACTGATCTCGCGGAATTTTTCATTCGCATAAATAATGTTACCGTTGGCATCGGTTATGCTGACAATGGCATGGTGATCCAGCGCGGCCTTCTGGAACTCAAGGTCCCTGTAGGTTTCCTCCAGCGTACGTGAACTTTGCCTGAGCCGGAAAAGAATATAACCGACGTAGACGAGCAGAAGAATGGAACTTACATAAAGCAGCAGGCGATATACTGCGGCTTCTTTCTCGGCGACGTCATAGTAAGCCTGATGGGTGGTGTAAAGGGCCTGGTAGTGTTTCGCAGTCGGCATCGCAATCATCTCGCGGACGAGATTATCAACCACAGGTTTAAGCTGTATGGCATTGGCCACATACACCAGCGTCACACGTACCGCCTCGTTTACGGCTGCGGGGTATTGCCCGCGCAGCGCATGCAGGTTTTGAAGTTGTGCCTCCACACGCGGGCGGCCGTGAACCGCGCTGTCATCTTCGAGATAGAGCAGTGTATCCAGCAGTAAGCCGCTGATTGCGGTCTTGAGCCGGCTGTACTCTGCCTCGTTGAGCAGGCTGTCGAGGTCAGAGTCACCCTCGACAAAATAGCGCATCGCGCTCTGGAGGTGATCCGCCGCGCTCTGGAGCTGGGTATTCTGCATTTTGAAATGCTCAATGGCGGCCATTTTTTCGCTGCTGGTTTGGGCGGCGATGTTGAAGGCTTCGTCAGCCGGTTGGCGTTTGTCTGTGGGTATGGCAGACGAGGCTGTTTGCAGTCGCTGGCTGAGTCGACGGGTTTTCCTGGTGGTGTCTACCAGAGGGTCGTAGTTATGCAGAAGACCAAGATTGGATTTCAGGATATCTTCATTCAGTCGGGTATCGAGGTACTCGATGTTGCGTATCAGAGTGAGTGTATTGTCATGCGCGGCATAATTCACGCCCTGAATCTTGATGAAAAGAAAGGAGAACAGGGCAGCAATAGCTGCCCATAACAGTCCCTGCCGGATATGCGCCAGGTTTTTCATAGCAGTGGTTTACCGTTGTACTCGCCGGGCAGGGTGTATAGGAATTTAATGAGCAGGCTCATGTCACCAGGTGTAATTTCGCGCCCCAGTTGATATTTCCCCATGATGTCTATGGCTTCCTCCAGGGTCGCGGCCGAGCCGTCGTGCAGATAAGGTGGGGTCAGAACGGCGAGACGCAGGCTGGGTACGCGAAAGGTGTGCCGGTCACGTTCATCGCCTGTGACATTGAATCGACCAAGATCGACTTTGCTGCCATTGCCGCGATCAGAAAAATAGTCGGCAGTGATGCCAAAGGTCTGGTACATGTTGCCGCCGACGTTCTTGCCTTGATGACAGGCGGCGCAGCCGTAGCTCTTGAACAGGGCATAGCCTGCCTTCTCTTCTTCCGTGATGGCCTGCTGGTCACCACGCAGGTATTTATCGAAACGGGAGTTGGGCGTGATCAGGGAGCGTTCGTAGGTGGCGATGGCATCCTTGATGGTGTGACTCTGAATGCCGTCAGGGTAGAGTTTATTGAACTGCTGGACATAACGGGCATCCTGTCGCAGTTTATTTATGATGTCAGGCCAATTTGAGCCCATTTCCGCCGGGTGGTGGACGGGCCCCTCCACCTGGTCTTCCAGGGTTTCTGCACGCCCATCCCAGAACTGCCTGAAATTAAGCCCGCTGTTGAAGACGGTGGGAGAGTTGACGTTGCCGAGCGCGCCACTGTTGCCGAGGGAGTATACGCGCTGGTCGGTACCGCCCATGCTGAGGACATGGCAGGTTGCGCAGGAAACGGTATTGTCATGCGACAGCCTGGGATCGTTAAATAAGGCCTCTCCCAGGCTGATTTTATTTTCATCCAGACGGTAACCTACCGGGATGGGCCAGATCGGTTCCTGCTCGTTATGGCCCGTGTCGGCATGGATATAAGCATCGTCATCTGTGGGGTTAAGCAGGGCGTCTGTTGTCTGCCCGGTTGTCAGATAGACAAACAGCAGCCATGCCATTATCCCCAGCAGTATTGTTGCGGCGCTCGCTATTCCGTACGTGGAATTTTTATTCATGACTACACTCGGTGTATCTAACCTCAGCGTCACCTTAAGGACCAGCAGGCTGAAATGCGGCGCGACCGTGTACGACGCAACCTTCGGCTCCCGAAGGTTGCGCCATGTCAGCCTTGCCCGATCCGTTGGGGCAGGCGCCTCTGTGCCATGTATTTAAAGATGGCTGGCATACCAGTTAGCGACACCGGGAGGGGAAACTTTAGGCGCCTGCATGTGTCTCACAAGCTATTGGATTTAAATGTGATAATTTAATTCCGGGGGGCTGTGGTGGGTTTTTGCAGGTGGTGAGTTGAGGGCGATGGAGGAGATAACAGGGTATTCCAGCCGCTGAGGCAGGGCACTTCGCCCCTGAGTGGAGGAGGCCTGAAATGGGATGAAACAGGTCTACTTAAGGGGCACTGGCGGCCCAATTGGGTGCCTCTCCAGCCTGTCTGCAGGCCCTCTATTTAAGAGCCCAGCGGCCGTGACAAGCGTCGCCCTTCGCGCAACAGGTGTGCAACGTCTGCCGCCGGCATGGGCTGGCAGAACAAAAAGCCCTGCATTTCATCACACTTCAGCTCCTGCAGGAATCTGAGTTGTTCCAGTGTTTCCACGCCCTCGGCAATGACGTTCAGCTTCAGGCTGTGTGCCAGGGCAATAATAGCTGAAACTATTGCCGCATCCTCCGGGTTAATCGAAAGGTCGCTTACGAATGTGCGATCGATCTTCAGGCCAAATAATGGGAAGCGCTTGAGGTAGGTCAAGCTGGAATAGCCGGTGCCGAAATCATCAATTGAAACCTTTACTCTCATGGCGCGCAACTGGTGCAGCGTCTTGATGGTTTCTTCCACATTGTCGACAAGCAGGCTCTCGGTAAGCTCCATCTCCAAACCCTCCCAGCTTGGATCAAGGCCGGTCTCCTGCAAAATGCGGGTGATGGTTGCAGCAAAATCAGGTTGCCGGAACTGTAACGCCGAGAGATTGACCGAAACCCGGATGGGCGCGAGGCCCTCTGTTTGCCAGGCCTTGTTTTGTGCGCAGGCGCTGCGTAATACCCATTCCCCCACTGGCACAATCAGTCCGGTTTCCTCCAGCAACGGGATAAACTCTGCCGGTGCCACCAATCCCCGCTCCGGACTTTGCCAACGGAGCAAGGCCTCCACGCCAATGATGCCTCCACTTTCCAGATCCAGCTGGGGCTGGTAATAAAGTACGAACTCGTTACGCTCCAGCGCATGACGCATACTACTTTCAAGGGTCAGGCGCTGTAACGCTTTGGCGTTCATCTCCTCAGCATAGTATTGATAATTGTTGCGGCCTTGCCGCTTGACGTGATGGAGTGCGGTATCGGCGTTTTTAACCAGTGTGGCAGAGTCTCCGCCATCCGAAGGGTAAAGGCTGATCCCGATGCTGGCTGAGATAAAGCACTCATTATTGTCGAGTACAAAAGGATCGGCCAATACATCAAGAATTTTCCGCGCAATGCCGGCGGCATCCTGCGCATTGTCCAGTTCGGACAGGATAAACATGAATTCATCCCCGCCTGCCCGGGCAAGCGTATCAATCACGCGCACGCAATTTGACAGCCGCTTGGACACCGCCTGCAGCAGCGCATCGCCCTGCGTATGGCCCAGTGATTCATTGACGATCTTGAAGCGATCCAGATCGAGCGACATGATTGCTGCCAGCCGTGTATTGCGTTGTGCGTATCCCAGCGCCTGCTGCAATCGGTCGGCGAACAACAAACGGTTGGGAAGACCGGTGAGCGCGTCATAGTTGGAGATGTGGGTCATCCGCTGCGTTTTTTCTTCTATGAGTTGTTCCAATTCTTCATTGATGCGCGCAAGCTTTATGTTCGCCGTTTGGATTTCCAGCGTCAGTTGTTCCCTCTCTTTCACCAGGGTGTACTGCATGAAGGCCTCATGCACATTGGCGCGCAGCGTTTCATTGCTCCATGGCTTGGTAAGGAATTTGTAGATGGCGCCCTGGTTGACGGCTGCAGTAACCGAGGCCAGATCGGTATAACCACTCAATACCATGCGTATGGTCTCGGGGTACAGATCCTTGACCCGGGTCAATAACTCAACGCCGGTCATCTTCGGCATGCGCTGGTCGGTGAGGATGACGCCGACTGTATGATTCGCCAATAGCGCCAGCGCCGAATCACCACTGTTTGCCGTCAGCACTTCGTACCCATCCTGATGCAGCAGGCGCACGAGGGATGCGGTGATGTTTTCCTCATCATCGACGAGCAGGATTGTTTTATCCATAGGATGTGTACGGCATGCCCCAATTCATATCAGAGAGCATATTGCATGCCAGTATTTGCGGACAGCTCTTATTGTCCTGGTGGCAGAGTAGGGTATGGTGGGGCACAGTTGAGTTATGCTCCTGCGGCAACTCTGTGCCCGAAAGGCGTAACCGTACGCAGCGGGGCGATTTGACCACCGTTGTGGGGGGGCTCGTGGGTTTGGACGTATTAAGTCAGGTAAGCGGTGCGGTTCTTTTGGCGGTGATCCGCCAATCGTGGCCCACCGGGCGCATCTCCACAATTTCGAGATCAATACGCTGCATCAATTGTTCGATGCCTGGTTGCAGATGCATCAGCCCCCGCGCACTGTCGCCGAGCAGCATCGGTGCCATGTAAATGACAAGCTCATCGGCCAGACCGGCATACAGCATGGCGCCGCTCAGAAGGGGGCCGGCCTCGACCAGCAGGTCATTGATGTGATATGTGGCAGCGAGGTGGTGTAGTACTGCGGGTAGATCAAGGCGGTCGCTGACCTGCGGCAGTTGTGTGACTACTGCGCCTGCCTGTGTGAGGCTGGCATGTTTGGCTGTATCGCTGAGGGTGGTCAGTACCAGTGTCTGTCCGGGTTCTTGCAGCATCCGCGCAGCAGGGGGTAGACGCAGGTGGCTGTCCAGCACCACACGCAGCGGATGCAGGTGGTCTTCCGCCACCCGCACGGTCAGCCGCGGGTCATCAGCCAGCGCGGTGTTGATGCCGGTCAGAATGGCGCCGCTTTCGGCGCGTAGCCGTTGCACGTCGGTGCGCGCGGACTCGCCGGTAATCCATTTACTCTCGCCGGTGGCTGTCGCGGTGCGTCCATCCAGCGTCATGGCCAGCTTCAGGCGCACAAACGGTCGGCCAGTACGCATGCGCAAGGCAAACCCCCGGTTGAGTTGTTCGGCTTCGGCTTGCATCAGTCCGCTGTCCACGGTGATGCCAGATTGCGCGAGCTGTGCCAGACCCTGGCCCGCGACCTTTGGGTTGGGGTCAGGCATGGCGGCAATGACCCGCGTCACACCCGCCTGGATGAGCGCGTCCGTGCACGGGGGGGTGCGGCCCTGATGACAACAGGGTTCGAGGGTGACATAGGCCGTGGCGCCGCGTGCCCGTTCACCGGCCTGTTGCAGCGCGTGAATTTCGGCGTGTGCCTCGCCCGTGCGTTGGTGCCAACCCGCGCCGACGACCGTGCTGCCATGTACCAGCACGCAACCGACGCGGGGATTGGGGTGGGCGGTGTAGCGCCCGCACGCCGCGAGTTGCAACGCGTGTGCCATGTGGGCCTGATCTGTTGCGGTCATTTTTTGGCGGGGTCGGCAGGCAGCAAGGGGATCTGGTGTTTCTTTACCGCTTCCGGCTGCTTGAGCCGCAGGCGTTCGATCTCGTCGCGGAAGGCATCGACATCCTGAAAGCTGCGGTAGACCGAGGCGAAACGCACATAGGCGACCTCGTCCAGTGCGTGCAGTTCGTCCATCACCCATTCACCCAACGTACGCGAGTCGATCTCACGTTCACCGCTGGCGCGCAGGCGCTGCTTGATGTGGCGGAGGGCGGCCTCGACGCGCTCGCTCGGCACCGGGCGTTTTTCCAGCGCGCGCATCATGCCCGCACGCAGTTTTTCATCATCGAAGGCGACGCGGCTGCCATCGCGCTTGACCAGACGCGGCATCGCCAGTTCAGCGGTCTCGTACGAGGTAAAACGCTCGTTGCAGGTGACGCACTGCCGCCGTCGTCGTACTTCCGCGCCTTCGTTAGCGAGGCGCGAGTCGATTACCTTGGTGTCATCTGCTCCACAGAAGGGACAGCGCATGGTGTGCGCTCCTGATTGTCACAGTTATGATCCGTATACCGGCAGGCGGCGGCAAATCTCCAGCGCTTGCTGCTTTACGCGGGCGATGACCTGCTCATCCCCGATGTTGTCCAGCACGTCACAAATCCAGCCGGCAAGAGTGCTGGCATCGCTTTCCTGAAAGCCACGGGTGGTGATTGCCGGTGTGCCGATGCGGATACCGCTGGTCACGAACGGTGATTGCGGGTCGTTCGGTACCGCATTTTTGTTGACCGTGATATTGGCCGCGCCCAGGGCCGCTTCCGCCTCCTTGCCGGTCAGCTTGCGGCTCACCAGATCGACGAGGAACAGGTGATTGTCGGTGCCGCCGGAGACGACGTTATAGCCGCGCTCCATCAGGGTCTTTGCCATGGCGCGGGCGTTGACCAGTACCTGCTGCTGGTAGGTCTTGAACTCAGGCTGCAAGGCTTCCTTGAACGCCACCGCCTTGGCCGCGATGACGTGCATGAGCGGGCCGCCTTGAATGCCGGGGAAGACGATGGACTGGAGCTTCTTTTCGATTTCCGGGTTGGCGCGCGCGAGGATGACGCCGCCGCGCGGACCACGCAGGGTCTTGTGGGTAGTGGAGGTGGTGATGTCGGCGATGTTCACCGGGCTTGGGTAGACGCCTGCGGCGATCAGCCCCGCCGGGTGCGCGATGTCAACAAACAGGTAGGCACCGACGCTGTCTGCAATCTTGCGGAAGCGTTGCCAATCGACCACACGCGAATAGGCGGAGAAGCCTGCAACGACCATCTTCGGCTTGTGTTCCTGCGCGAGCTTCTCAACCTGATCATAGTCAATCTCGCCGGTGCTTACGTCCAGTCCATACTGCACCGAGTTGTAAATCTTGCCGGAAAAACTCACCTTGGCGCCGTGCGTGAGGTGGCCGCCGTGGGCGAGGCTCATGCCGAGAATGGTGTCGCCGGGCTGTAGCAGCGCCATATATACCGCAGCGTTGGCCTGCGAGCCGGAATGCGGCTGCACGTTGGCATAGTCGGCGCTGAACAACTGCTTCACGCGGTCGATGGCCAGTTGCTCGGCCACATCGACAAACTCACAGCCGCCATAGTAGCGCTTGTGGGGATAGCCTTCGGCGTACTTGTTGGTGAGCACCGAACCCTGGGCCTCGAGTACCCGTGGGCTGGCGTAATTTTCAGACGCGATCAGCTCGATGTGATCTTCCTGCCGCTGGCGCTCGCCCTCCATAGCGTTCCACAGCTCGTCGTCAAAGCCCGCAATCTTCATTTTATGGCTGAACATGGTGTCCCCAATCGCTGCAAAATATGCGCAATGATAACCGATTTGGCGTCACCCACCTAAGGCCCGGCGGCGCAGAGGCGGGTTGGGTGGCGGCGCAGGATGGGCTACACTGGCAACTCGCTACCATTCAAACCCAAGGGAGAGGCAATGACCCAACGCAGTGCTGTGATAGAGACCAACCAGGGTACGATCCGTTTTGATCTGCTGGAGGCGGATGCCCCCAAGGCCACGGAAAACTTCATCACCCTCGCCGGCCGGGGTTACTACGATGGCGTGATCTTTCACCGGGTGATCAAGGGCTTCATGATTCAGGGAGGAGACCCGACCGGCACCGGACGCGGTGGTGAGTCGGCGTGGGGTGGGCGCTTCGAGGACGAGATTGATCCGCAGTCGGCGCTGTACCAGTCAGGCTACAAGGCGGGTACCGTGGCGATGGCCAACGCCGGGCCGAACACCAACGGCTCGCAGTTTTTCATCATGCATGCGGACTATCCACTGCCGGCGAGTTACACCATCTTTGGGCGGGTCACCGAGGGCCAGGAGGTCGTCGATGCCATTGCCAACACCCCCCGCGACCGCAGCGACAAACCCGTTGAACCGGTGGTGATGGGCAAGGTCATTATTACATCAGAACAGTAGTTGTCCCGGCCAGCGCGCTACTGCGCGCTGGCCATTTCCCGCCTTCTTCCCCGCCTCCTGAACGGCCGTTACCTTACTCCAAAATCCTGTCGGGCATGTCTCTGCGCACCCCAAGTTGGCCGGGGTGTATTCATGGCGCGGTGTGCGCATGCAAATAATGATTGACACCGGCACGGCTATTCGTACTATGAGCGCACACAATGAACATGCACGGCAAGTTGTACCCTTGTCCTCACCGCTACGGCAGCCTGCCCTCCGGCAATCTGTCAGTGACGCCGCTTTGGCCTTCGCCAAGGCGGCGTTTTTCGTTTAACCGTTGCATCTTTCCAGCCGTCAGGAGACAGCCCCATGCTTAACCAGCTCGACGAACCTCCCGGTAGTAGCCTGCTTGACAACCCTCCGCGATGGAGTGAAACGCCTTTGGCGTCCAGTCCGTCGCTGACACTGCATGTCAACAAGACCTTCCCCAACCGCTATCTTGCCATTGAAGGCCACAGGCTTTACCCCTTCACCATCGACCTCAAGCCGCTGTTTGAAAGTTACCTCAGCCGCGCCCAGGTCCCGCTCTCCGACTACACCTTTGCCAACAACATCATCTGGCTGTCGCAGAAGAGCGGCTTTTACCAGGTCATCGACGAGTGTTTTTGCCTGTTCTGTTTGACGGGCGAAGGCCTTACCATGCCACTGCCGCCACTCGGCAGCCCGGACGACCAGCGGGCGGCGCTCGCGACCTGCTTTGAGATCATGGATGGCTACAACGCCGCTCCTCTGCTCGGCAAGGTCGAATTTGTCTACCGTGATTTTCTCCAGGTTCTGAATCTGGAACATGAGACCCCGTTCCCGGCAGTTACCCGTGACTGGCTGGTGGAGCGTGCCCTGCCGGACTATGTGTATACCACCTGCGACCTGATTGAACTCAAGGGCAACGCCTATAAAACCAAGCGCAACGAGATCAACCAGTTTCGGCGCATCTACCCGGATCACCGCATGGAGCCGGTGGGGCCGCAGCACCACGACGGTATCCGCGAACTGGTTAACACCTGGCTGCAAGAGCGCATCAAATATCTGCCCGCGCAGGAGATACCCAACTTTCTGTGTACGGCCGAGCTGGAGCGTACCGCGATCAACCGCGCGCTGGCGCATTATGACTACCTGCAGCTGGATGGTCTCTGTCTTATCATCGGCGACAGGATTGAAGGCTTTACCTTCGGCGAACGCATTACTGCCGATGTCGCGAGTGTGGTGGTTGAGAAAACCAATTTCACCATCCAGGGTTCGGCGCAATACCTGTTCCGCGAATTCGTCAAGACCTACCGCGACTGCATCTTCATTAACGTGGGTGATGACCTGGGCCTGGAGAATCTGCGCAAGGTGAAGATGAGTTACCGCCCGGCCTTGTTCGGTGAAAAATTTACCTTGAGCCGGTGCAGTGTTCAGGGCTGAACAGCACGCCTCCGGCGCTGCCCACGCGTACGCGACAGTTCACGATGCGGGCAGGGTGCGCAGTGCCCTGCCCGCCGATCTGGCTGCGCTGCTGGTACTGGAGCAGCATTTTCCGGGCGATCGGTTGTCACGCCAAAGTTTTCGTCGGTTGTTGTGTAGCGCGAGCGCCGAGCTGCGGGTATACGAAGAGGCCGGGCAGGTGGCGGGTAACGCCGTGCTGCTGTATCGCCGCAGTTCCACGCAGGCGCGCATATACTCCCTGATCGTGCATCCGGACTATCAGGGCCGCGGTATCGCCCGCACGCTGCTCGACAGTGTCGAGGATGCAGCAACGGCACGGGGTTGTCGTGCACTCTGTCTGGAAGTACGCGCCGACAATGTTTCAGCCTTGCGGCTATATCAAAAGGCGGGCTTTAAGGTGGTCCGCCAGATCACTGGCTACTACCAAGACTGCGCCACGGCGTTGCGTCTGGAGAAATCCCTGCCGGGCAGTGTGTAGCAGGAAACGCAGGCGAATATCCAGTATCATAGTAGCCCTGATTTGCTACTAGCCGCTCGTTACTGCCCCTATGCAATATATCTACACCATGAACCGCGTCGGCAAGGTAGTGCCGCCGAAACGCGAAATCCTGAAAGACATCTCGCTCTCGTTTTTTCCCGGCGCCAAGATCGGCGTGCTGGGGTTGAACGGCTCGGGCAAGTCTTCGCTGCTGCGCATCATGGCGGGGATGGACAAGGACTATCTGGGGGAGGCGCGCCCGCACCCCGGTACCCGCATCGGCTTTCTGGCGCAGGAGCCGCAGCTCGACCCGAAAAAAGACGTGCGCGGCAATGTGGAGGAAGCCGTGGCGGAAACCAAGGCACTGCTCACACGCTTCGACGAGGTGAGCGCGCGCTTCGCCGAGCCCATGAGCGATGATGAGATGAATGCGCTGCTCGAAGAGCAGGCACAGTTGCAGGAGAAGATCGACGCGGCAGGTGCGTGGGAGCTGGATCGCACACTGGAAATCGCTGCCGATGCGTTGCGGTTGCCGCCG
This sequence comes from Gammaproteobacteria bacterium, assembly GCA_030680605.1. Lineage (NCBI taxonomy): Bacteria > Pseudomonadati > Pseudomonadota > Gammaproteobacteria > Gammaproteobacteria bacterium. The sequence continues at coordinate 49,060 of JAUXUQ010000019.1, forward strand.
TGGGACGCCGATGTGAGCAAAATCTCCGGCGGTGAGCGCCGCCGTGTGGCGCTGTGCAAATTGCTGCTGTCCAAGCCCGACATGCTGTTGCTGGACGAACCGACCAACCACCTCGACGCAGAATCCATCGCATGGCTCGAGCGCTTCCTGCACGAATACCCCGGCACCGTGGTTGCCGTTACCCATGATCGCTACTTTCTCGACAATGTCGCGGGCTGGATACTGGAGCTTGATCGCGGCCACGGCATCCCGTGGCAGGGTAATTACTCCTCCTGGCTGGAGCAGAAAGAAAAACGTCTGGAGATCGAAGAGAAGCAGGAAACCGCACGCCAGCGCGCCATGAAGGCCGAGCTGGAGTGGGTGCGCGCCAACCCCAAGGGGCGGCACGCCAAGAGCAAGGCGCGTTTGACTGCATTTGATGAGCTGGCTTCACAGGAAACACAGAAGCGTAGCGAGACCAAGGAACTGTACATTCCGCCGGGGCCGCGGCTCGGGGATCTGGTGGTGGAGGCGGAAGGCTTGCGCAAGGCATTCGGTGACCGCGTGCTGATTGATAACCTGAGCTTTAATTTACCGCGTGGCGGCATCGTAGGGGTGATCGGCCCCAATGGCGCGGGCAAGTCCACGCTGTTTCGCATGCTGGTGGGCGAGGAGAAGCCGGACGGTGGCGCGCTGCGCATCGGCGAGACCGTGCAGCTTGCCTACGTAGACCAGTCACGCGATGCGCTGAGCGGCAACAAGAACGTGTGGGAAGAGATTTCCGACGGTCTCGACGTCATTACCGTGGGCAAGTTCGAGCTACCCTCGCGCGCCTACGTCGGGCGTTTCAACTTCAAGGGTTCGGACCAGCAGAAGCTGGTGAAGGACTTGTCCGGCGGTGAGCGTAATCGCCTGCATCTGGCCAAGCTGTTAAAGAGCGGCGGCAACGTGCTATTGCTCGACGAGCCGACCAACGACCTTGACGTGGAAACCTTGCGCGCGCTCGAAGAGGCGCTGCTCGATTTCGTCGGCTGCGTAGTGGTCATCTCGCATGACCGCTGGTTTCTGGATCGCATTGCCAGCCACATACTCGCCTTTGAGGGCGAGGGTGTAGTGACCTGGTTCGAGGGCAATTACGCTGACTACGAGGCCGACCGCAAACGCCGCCTCGGCGTTGAGGCCGACCAGCCGCACCGGCTGAAATACAAAAGACTTGCAAGCTGATACCCTAAGGGCATGCCCAAGGACATCCCCGCAGACTCCGTCGGTTTAGTCACGCCCCAGACGCGGCGCTTTGACGAGCCGCTGGCGCTGGATTGCGGGCGCACGCTGGCAGGCTATGATCTGGCCTATGAAACCTATGGCAGCCTGAATGCCGACGGCTCCAACGCCTTGTTGATTTGCCACGCGCTGTCTGGCGATCATCACGCTGCGGGCTATCACAGCCTGGAAGACAAAAAGCCGGGCTGGTGGGACAGTTGCATCGGCCCCGGCAAGCCGTTCGACACCAACCGCTTTTTTGTAGTGGCGCTCAATAATCTGGGTGGCTGCAAAGGCTCTACCGGCCCGGTGAGTACCAACCCCGCCACCGGCAAGCCCTACGGCCCGGATTTCCCCATCGTCACCGTGCGTGACTGGGTGCGGAGCCAGAAGCGGCTGGGCGATGCGCTGGGTATCCGGCAATGGGCCGCCGTGATCGGTGGCAGCCTCGGCGGCATGCAGGCCATGCAGTGGGCCATCGATTATCCCGAGGGCCTGCGTCACGCACTGATGATTGCCGCCGCGCCCAAACTCTCGGCCCAGAACATTGCCTTCAATGAAGTGGCGAGGCAGGCCATCATGTCCGATCCGGATTTCCATGCCGGGCATTATTACGAACATAACGTCGTGCCGCGTCGTGGGTTGATGCTGGCGCGCATGCTCGGCCATATCACCTATCTGTCCGATGACGCCATGCGCGCCAAGTTCGGGCGTGAGCTGCGCGAAGGCAAGCTCAATTTCGGTTTCGACGTCGAATTTCAGGTCGAGAGCTATCTGCGCTATCAGGGACAGTCCTTTGTGGATCGCTTCGACGCCAATACCTATTTGCTCATGACCAAGGTGCTGGACTACTTTGATCCGGCGGCAGAGTGTAACCATGACCTGTCGGCGGCACTCAAGCTGGCGCAGGCCAAGTTCTTTGTGGTTGCGTTTACCACCGACTGGCGCTTTTCACCGGCCCGCTCGCGCGAGATTGTGCGCGCCCTGCTCGATAACGATCACGAGGTGAGTTACGCCGAGATTACCTCGTCCGAGGGGCACGACGCGTTTCTTATTCCCGATGCGCATTATCTGAGGCTGCTGCATGCCTATCTCGAACGCATCGCCAGTGAGGTGGATGTGTAATGGCCTTGCGTCCTGATTTTGAAATCATCAGCGAATGGATTACGCCGGGTAGTCGCGTGCTTGATCTCGGCTGCGGCGATGGCACGTTGCTCGCCCATTTGCACGCCACGCGCAACATCAGTGGCTATGGTCTGGAGATCGATGGCGACAACATCGCCAAATGCATTACTGCGGGTGTGAATGTGATTCAGACCGACCTTGATGCCGGCCTGTCCGACTTCGACGCCGACTCGTTCGACTACGTGATTCTCTCGCAGACCCTGCAGGCGGTGTATTACCCCGACCGGCTGCTGGATGAGATGCTGCGCGTCGGGCGCGAGGGCATCGTCACCTTTCCCAATTTCGGCCACTGGCAAAACCGGGTGCAGATTGCGCTCGGCGGCCACATGCCGGTGTCGCGCAATCTGCCCAACGACTGGTACAACACGCCCAACATCCATCTCTGCACACTGCGGGATTTCGAGCGTCTGTGCGCAAAAAACGGCATCAGCATACTGCAACGCACCGTGGTCGATCATGCCCACCACGCGGGCCTGGGCATGCGGCTGTTTCCCAACCTGCTGGGTGAGATCGCGCTGTACCGCTTCCAGCGCCGTTCGGATGTATAAGGCGGGATTGTAATCAGCCGCCGTCGAGTCTCAGTATCCGTGTCCTCATGCGCCACAACAGCCATAACCCCGGCAGCGCGGCGAGCGTGGTGATGAAGAAAAAAATCACCCAGCCCAGCTCGTCGGCGAGCAGTCCCGCAGGCGGCCCCAGGTATTGCCTGCCGAAGGCAGAGAAGGCGGAGAACAGCGCGAACTGCGTGGCCGTATAACGGTGGTCGCACAGCGCCATGAGCAATGCGACGAAGGCCGCCGTGCCCATGCCGCCGCTCACCTGTTCAAATACCACCGCGATGACCAGCATCGTATAGCTTTTGCCTACCCATGCGAGCAGCATAAAGCTCAGGTTGGAAACGGCCTGCAGTACGCCGAACAGCATCAAGGCGCGGTACAGCCCAAGTTTCGGCAGCAGCGCGCCGCCGAACAGCGCGCCTGCAATCAGCGCAAACAGCCCCAGCCCCTTGTTGACCGCGCCCACCTCGCTCAGGGAAAAGCCCACGCCGCGCAGCAAAAAGGCCGTGCTCAATGTGCCCGCGAAGGCATCGCCGAGCTTGTACAGCACAATCAACAGCAGTATCCACGCCGCGCCCGTAAGAGAGTGCAGCGAAACGAAGGCTTTGAACGGCCCTGTCACCGCCTCCTGCAACGTGCGCGGCGGCGCGATGTGTCCGTCCGGCTCCGGGCCGAGCAGCGTGGCGAGGACGCCCACTATCATCAGTCCCGCCAAAATGAGATACGTAGTGTGCCAGCCGAAGTAGTCGGCCATGATCAACGCGCCCGCGCCCGACACCAGCATGGCGATGCGATAGCCCATCACCGATACCGCCGCGCCCGCGCCGCGTTCCGCCGGGCGCAGCACATCGGCGCGGTAGGCGTCGAATGCAATGTCCTGCGAAGCCGAAGTGAAGGCGACAAACATGGCGAGCGCCGCCAAGGCCCACAGCGCGTGTTGCGGCGAACCCAATCCCATCGCCGCGATACCCAGCATGAGCGCAACCTGCGTGGCGACCATCCAGCCGCGCCGCCGCCCCAGCCACGGCGGCACAAAGCGATCCATGAACGGCGCCCAGAGAAACTTGAGCGTGTAAGGCACGCCCACCAGCGTAAAGATGCCGATGGTTTTCAAATCCACCCCTGCGGTGGTCATCCACGCCTGCAACGTACCGCCAGAGAGCGCCAGCGGCAGTCCGGAGGAGAATCCAAGCAGCAACACCACGCCCACGCGGCGGTTGGTGAAGATGGTGAGGTAGTCTTTAAGTTGCATCAGAGCGTGTAATTGTAATCCATCGTCAACGGCGCGTGGTCGGAGAAGCGCTGCGCCTTGTAAATCGAGGCGGACTTCACTTTATCCGCCAGTCCCTGCGTGGTGACGTGATAATCAATGCGCCAACCCACGTTTTTCGCCCACGCCTGCCCGCGGTTTGACCACCACGTATATTGCTCCGGCTCCTGATTCACCACGCGAAACGCATCGACAAAGCCAAGCTTGTCGAATAACTGATCCATCCACGCGCGTTCTTCGGGCAGGAAGCCGGAATTCTTCTGGTTGCTGCGCCAGTTTTTGAGGTCGATGTTTTTGTGTGCGATGTTCCAGTCGCCGCAAATAATGTATTCGCGTTTGCTGTTGCGCATTTTTTTCAGCACCGGCACCAGTCGTTCGAGCATGTCGAATTTCACGGCCTGGCGCTCCGGGCCGGACGAGCCGGAAGGCAGGTACAACGACACCACGCTCAGGTTGCCGAAGCGCGCTTCGATATAACGGCCTTCGGCGTCGAAATCCGGCCAGCCGAGGCCCATGATGACCTTGTCCGGCTTGCGTTTGCAGTACAGCGCCACGCCGCTGTAGCCTTTTTTTACCGCGTCGTGAAAATAGCTGTGGTAGCCGTCCGGGTGCAGTGCGCTGTCCGTCAGTTGATGCTCCTGCGCCTTGGTTTCCTGCAGGCAGACGACATCCGGCTTTTGTTTCAGCATCCACGGGAAAAATCCCTTGGCCGTTGCCGAGCGGATGCCGTTCATGTTGAGGGTGATGATGCGCATGAGCGTAGCCCCGATGATACACTAGTTGTTCACTGATAAATAAAGGCGGGATGGTATCGCAACTGATCGTTTATTGTCGGCGCCGGTGCCCGTTTCCTTCGCGCAGGCATTGCGTTACTGGTTCAGGTTAGGCTGCATCAGTTTTGGCGGGCCAGCCGGTCAGATCAGCCTGATGCATGAGGAGCTGGTGGAGCGTTCACGCTGGATTTCGGAGCGGAGGTTTCTGCACGCGCTCAACTACTGCATGGTATTGCCCGGCCCGGAGGCGCAGCAGCTGGCCACGTATATCGGCTGGCTCATGCACGGCGTCAAGGGCGGCATCAGCGCCGGTGTGTTGTTTGTAGCGCCATCGCTTGTCCTGCTGGTGGTCTTGTCGTGGTTGTATGTTGCCTACGGCGATGTGTCGCTGGTGGCGGGAATATTCTATGGCATCAAGCCCGCAGTCACTGCGATAGTTGCTTTCGCTGCCTATCGCATAGGCGCGCGGGTGTTGCATAACCGGGTGCTGTGGGTGATTGCGGTCAGCGCCTTTCTGGCACTGTTTGGGCTGGGCGCACCGTTCCCCATGATTATTCTGGGCGCGGCGCTGGCCGGGTATCTGGGCGGGCGGATGGCACCCGCACTGTTCACTGCGCCACCGGCACATGCCGGCAGCCACAGGAATTACGGTGCCGCCCTGATTGATGATCATACGCCGTTGCCTGTGCATGCCACGTTCAAGCCCGCGCGGGCATTGCGGATCGTGGCGCTGGCGGCGATGCTCTGGCTGGGGGTGATGGGGCTGCTGGTGGCGCAGTTTGGCTGGCAGGGTGTGCTGGCACAGATGGGCTGGTTTTTTACCAAGGCGGCGTTGCTCACCTTTGGCGGGGCGTATGCCGTGCTGCCTTACGTCTATCAAGGCGCCGTGGAGTATTATCAGTGGTTGAGTGCGCCACAGATGATCGACGGTCTCGCGCTGGGTGAAACCACGCCCGGACCGCTGATCATGGTAGTGGCGTTTGTCGGGTTTCTCGGAGCCTGGGGTGATGCGCTGTTCGGCCCGGACATGTTGCTGTTGGCGGGTATCATGGGTGCGGGGGTGGCGACCCTGTTTACCTTTTTACCCTCATTTGTGTTTATTCTGCTTGGCGGGCCGCTGGTGGAGTCCACGCGGCATAGCATCGGGTTGACGGCGCCGCTCACGGCTATTACCGCGGCCGTGGTGGGTGTGGTGGCGAATCTTGCCCTGTTCTTTGCCGGGCATGTATTGTGGCCTCAGGGTTTTGAGGGCGCTTTCGATCTGCCCGTATTACTGGTCGCACTGGGCGCGTTTCTTGCTTTGTACCGGTATCGTATGGGGGTAGTTCAGGTGATACTCACCTGCGGTACACTGGGCGCACTTTATTCTTTGGTCGTATAAGCGAGGCGTTTACGGCGATGCAAGATTACCAGCACGAATTTCTCGACTTTGCCCTGGATGTTGGCGCGCTCAAGTTTGGCGAGTTTACGCTCAAGTCCGGGCGGGTGAGTCCGTACTTTTTCAACAGCGGGCTGTTCAATACCGGTGCCCGTCTGGCCCAGCTGGGGCGCTACTATGCAGCGGCGCTGGTGTATGCCGGGGTGGCCTACGACATGCTGTTCGGCCCGGCCTATAAAGGTATTCCGCTGGTGGCAGCGGTGAGTATCGCATTGGCCGACTACCACGGGCACGATCTGCCTTACGCCTTCAATCGCAAGGAGGCAAAGGATCACGGTGAAGGTGGTCTGGTGGTCGGGGCGGCGCTGGCCGGACGGGTATTGATAGTGGATGATGTGATTACCGCCGGTACATCGGTGGGTGAATCCGTTACGCTTATCAAGGCTGCGGGTGCCATACCTGCTGGCGTGCTGATTGCGCTTGACCGCCAGGAGCGCGGTACGGGGGCACTGTCCGCCGTGCAGGAGGTACAGAAGAGTTACGAGCTGTCAGTAGCCAGTATTGCGACCTTGGAAACGCTGCTGACCTATGCCAGCCAGCAACCGGCGATCAGGCCGCATCTGGCGGCCATCGAGGCTTATCGGGCCCGCTACGGGGTTTAGGGTGGAGCGGTGAATTTGCAGTTAAAATGCGCAAAAATCGGAAAAATTCTTGTAACATTCTGGTTTTGAGGCGGTCTAAAGCGGGGACAGTGTATCGGATACGTCTATTAGGGCTGGGTCAGTCTCTGCTATAATAGGACAATTAATTTTCATTCTGCCGGGAGTCGCTCATGATGGATGGACTGTTAAATATGCTGGCGGGTGGGTGGCTACAGCTGTCGGGCTGGGAGTTGGTTGTGGTCACGCTGGTCATGACCCACATTACTATTGCTTCGGTGACCATCTTTCTGCACCGTCATCAGGCGCACCGCGGGCTGGAGCTGCACCCGCTGCCCAGCCATTTTTTCCGTTTCTGGCTGTGGCTCACCACCGGCATGGTGACCAAGGACTGGGTGGCAATCCACCGCAAGCACCACGCCAAGGTCGAAACCACAGAGGACCCACACAGCCCGAAAGTCTTCGGTCTGCGCAAGCTGCTGTTGCAGGGTGCCGAGCTCTATCGCGCCGAGGCGAAAAAACAGGACACACTGGACAATTACGGCCACAACACCCCGGACGACTGGCTGGAGCGCAATATCTATACGCCCCGTACCGGTTGGGGCATCCGGATCATGCTGATTATCGACCTCATGCTGTTCGGTGCGGCGGGCCTCGCGATATGGGCAGTCCAGATGATCTGGATCCCCGTCACTGCGGCGGGCGTCATCAATGGTATCGGCCACTGGTGGGGCTATCGCAACTACGAGTCTCCGGACGCCTCCACCAACATCGTGCCGTGGGGCATCCTGATCGGCGGCGAAGAGTTGCATAACAATCACCATGCCTTCGGCAGTTCCGCCAAGCTTTCTTCCAAGTGGTGGGAATTCGATATCGGCTGGTTTTATATCCGTACCCTTGAGACCCTCGGCCTTGCGCGCGTCAAGAAGGTGGCCGTGGAGCCGGTGATGGTGCAGACCAAGCATATGGTGGACATGGATACGGTCAAGGCCGTGATTACGCACCGCATGCGCGTGATGGCTCATTATGCGCAGGACGTACTGGCACACGTGCATGCGGAAGAGGTGCGCATTGCCCAGGGCGCATACCGTTCCCTGCTCAAGCGCGCGCGTGGTCTGCTGGTGCGTGAGGAATCTCTGCTGAACGAGGATGCGCGCGCCAAGTTGCAGGCAGTGCTGAGCCAGAGCGCGCAACTGCAGACGGTGTACCAGTACAAGCAGCGGCTGCAGCAGATCTGGCAGCGCTCCGCCGAGACCCATGAAAACCTGCTGCATGCATTGCAGGACTGGTGCAAGCAGGCCGAAGCGACCGGTATCCAGGCGTTGCAGGAGTTCTCTCACAAGCTGCGTGCCTACTCGCTGCAACCGGCATAAGTTCACAAGCAGTTAACCCATAAAAAACCCGCCAGTGGCGGGTTTTTTATGGGTGAAAGATGGCAGCTGTGGGTCTACTTGATCTTGCCTTCCTTGTAGGCCACATGCTTGCGCACCACGGGATCGTACTTCTTGATTTCCATCTTTTCCGGCATGGTGCGACGGTTTTTGGTGGTGGTGTAGAAGTGACCGGTGTCGGCACTGGAAACGAGCTTGATTTTTTCACGCATGGCGTAGCCCCCTTAAAATTTTTCGCCACGGCTGCGCATATCAGCAAGCACATGGTCGATACCGAGCTTGTCGATGATGCGCATACCCTTGCAGGTGAGGCGCAGGCGCACCCAGCGCCGTTCGGTTTCAACCCAGAAGCGATGATAGCCCAGGTTGGGCAGGAAGCGCCGCTTGGTTCTGTTATTGGCGTGCGACACGTTATTGCCCGCCACGGGGCGCTTACCGGTCACTTGGCATACTCTGGACATGGTGAAATTCCTTAAAACAATCACTCGCAGCCGTCTATTCTAGCAAGAATCAGGGCCCGACGACAAGAATCCTGGGCGTTTATATCAACCCGCGTTCGGCCAGCGACACGGCGCGCCCGTCGCCGATAATGAAGTGGTCCAGCAGGCGGATATCGACCAGCGCCAGCGCTGCCTGGAGCCGCTGGGTGATATGGTGGTCGGCCGGGCTCGGTTCGGCCACTCCGGAGGGATGGTTGTGGGCCAGAATTACCGCCGCTGCGTTGCGCGCCAGGGCCTGTTTGACGACCTCGCGCGGGTGTACGCTGGCGCTGTCGATGGTGCCATGAAACAGCTCATCGAAGGCGATGACACGGTGACGCTGATCAAGAAACAGGCAACCAAAGACCTCGTGGCGGTAGGCGCGCAGGTGTGCGCAGAGGTAGTCGCGAGTGGCGTCGGGGTGGCCCAGCGCATTACCCCGCTTGATTTGCGCCCCCAGGTAGCGGCGGGTCATTTCCAGTATGGCCTGGAGCTGGGAGCATTTGGCCGGCCCCAGCCCGACCGTGGCAGAGAGGGCATCACGCTCTGATTCCAGTAAGCCACGCAGGCTGCCGAACTGCTGCAACAGGTCGCGGGCGAGGTCGATGGCGGTTTTGCCGCGTACCCCGGTGCGCAGGAAGATGGCGAGCAATTCCGCGTCGGAGAGCGCCCCGGGCCCTCGGGCCAGCAGCTTTTCGCGCGGGCGCTCCTGTTGCGGCCAGTCGGTGATCGCCACGAGAACCCCCTAATTTCATGATAGTTGGGGTAAACTTTACCCTATGAATGCGCTAGTCAACAAACACATCCTGCTCGGGGTGAGCGGCGGTATTGCCGCCTACAAGAGTGCCGATCTGGTGCGCCGCTTGCGCGAGGCGGGGGCGGAGGTGCGGGTGGTGATGACGCGCGCGGCCACGGAGTTTATTACCCCGCTGACGTTGCAGGCCTTGTCCGGGCATGCGGTGCGGCTCGACATTTTTGATCCACAGGCCGAGGCGGCGATGGGGCATATCGAGCTGGCGCGCTGGGCCGACGCCGTGCTGGTGGCGCCCGCGAGCGCCGATTTCATGGCCCGGCTGACCCATGGCCGGGGTGATGATTTACTGAGCACGCTGTGCCTTGCAACCACCGCACCGATCGCGCTGGCGCCCGCCATGAACCAGCAGATGTGGCTGAATGCGGCGACTCAGGCCAACAAGGAGGTGCTGGAGCAGCGTGGCATACGACTGTTCGGGCCAGCCACAGGCTCACAGGCCTGTGGCGAAACCGGGCCGGGTCGCATGCTGGAGCCTGCGGATATCGTGCCGCAGGTGGTTGGGTTGTTCCAGACGAATGTACTTTCAGGTCTGCGGGTATTGGTGAGCGCCGGCCCCACGCGCGAGCTGATTGATCCGGTGCGTTACATCAGTAACCGCAGTTCCGGCAAGATGGGCTACGCACTGGCCGAGGCCGCCACCGAGGCAGGTGCCGAGGTGACGCTGGTGAGTGGGCCGGTGATGCTGGCCGTACCTGAGCGAGTGCGGTGTATCGATGTGCAAAGTGCGCGCGAGATGCATGCAGCGGTGCTGGCGCAGGCGCCCAGCCACGCTATTTTCATCGCTGCGGCTGCGGTGGCGGACTATCACGTTGCCGACAGCGTGCCGCAAAAGATCAAAAAGACCCAGGAGGTGCTGGCGCTTTCGCTGGTACGCAACCCCGACATTCTGGGAGATGTGGCCGCGATGCCGAATGCGCCGTTTACCGTGGGTTTTGCCGCCGAGACGGAAAATCTGGAGTTGAATGCGCAGGCCAAGCGCGCCCAGAAAAAACTCGACCTGATCGCTGCGAATCTGGTCAGCCGCCCGGATATCGGTTTCGACAGCGATGACAACGAACTCAAGCTGTTCTGGGAAGGTGGCACCCGGGAGCTGGCGCGCGCCACAAAAACCCGGCTCGCACGTACACTCATTTCAATTATCGCCGAGCAGTACCATGCAAAAAATCCAGCTTAAAATCATCGACGCCCGTATCGGTAATGAATTTCCCCTGCCGCAGTATGCTACCGAGGGTGCAGCCGGTATGGATTTGCGCGCCTGCCTGGAAGATGCGCTGACTATTGCGCCGGGAGAAACGCACCTGATTCCGACCGGTCTTGCCATCCATATTGCCGATGCCACGCTGGCCGCCGTGTTGCTGCCGCGCTCGGGGCTGGGCCACAAGCACGGCATCGTGTTGGGTAATCTAGTGGGGTTGATTGACTCCGACTATCAGGGTCAGGTGTTTGTCTCGTGCTGGAACCGTGGTCGGGAGCCTTTTAGTATCGGTGTCGGCGAGCGCATCGCGCAGATGGTGTTTGTACCTGTGGTGCAAGCCCAGTTTGAAGTGGTAGACGAGTTTGATGCCAGCCAGCGTGGCGCAGGTGGCTTCGGCCATTCCGGCACACAGTAAGAAATACGCAGCCTGTAGCGAGCAACACGTTACAAGAACACAGAAAACAACAGAATAATAAAGAATGACGACGGAAATCCCTGCCAGCATCTTCAAGGCCTATGACATTCGTGGCATCGTTGGCAAAACACTGACAGCGGACATCGTGCGCGACATAGGCCATGCGATTGGCAGCGAGGCGCAGGCGCGGCAGCAGACCGCTGTGGTGGTGGCGCGGGATGGACGCCTGTCCGGCCTGGAGTTCAGCCAGGCGCTTGCCAGCGGTCTGTGTGCCTCGGGCATCAATGTGATCGATATCGGCCAAGCCCCGACGCCGGTGCTGTATTTTGCCACCCACCATTTTAATACCGGCTCCGGTGTGGCAATCACCGGCAGCCACAACCCCCCCGATTACAACGGTCTCAAGATCATGCTGGGTGGCGAGACCTTGTCCGGTGCGGCGATTGCCGCGCTGCGCACACGCATTCTGCAGGGCGCGTTCACGCAGGGCGCGGGCAGTGTCCGCAGTGCCGATGTCATACCGGCCTACATCGAACGCATTGTTGCGGATGTGAAGCTGCACCGTCCGCTGCACGTGGTGGTGGATTGCGGCAACGGGGTCGCGGGCGCGCTTGCGCCACAGTTGTTGCGTGCGCTGGGCTGCACGGTGAGCGAGTTGTTCTGCGATGTGGACGGCCATTTTCCGAACCATCATCCGGACCCGAGTCAGCCGGAGAATTTGCAGGACCTGATCCGCGCCGTCAAAGCCGAGCAGGCCGATCTGGGGCTGGCCTTCGATGGTGACGGTGACCGGCTTGGCGTGGTGACGGCTGAAGGCAGCATCATCTGGCCCGACCGGCAGATGATGCTGTACGCTGCCGACGTGCTGTCACGCAAACCGGGCGCGACGGTGATTTATGACGTAAAATGCACACGCAATCTGGCGCTGGTGATCGCGCAGCATGGCGGCAAGCCTTTGATGTGGAAGACCGGCCACTCGCTGATCAAGGCCAAGATGAAAGAGACGGGCGCTGAGCTTGCGGGTGAGATGAGTGGCCACATCTTTTTCCAGGAGCGCTGGTACGGCTTCGACGACGGCTTGTATACTGCCGCACGTTTGCTGGAGATATTGGCGCGCGATGCACGGACGCCGGGCGCCGTGTTTGCGCAACTGCCGGAGACCGTGAATACGCCGGAGCTGAAGCTGGAAATGAGCGAGGGCGAGCAGTTCGGGTTGGTGCAGCGGTTGCGGCAAGGCGCGTATTTCCCGGGCGCAACGTTGACTACCCTGGACGGAGTGCGAGCGGATTACGACGACGGCTGGGGGCTGGCGCGGCCATCCAACACCACGCCCACGGTGGTGATCCGTTTTGAGGCGGACAATCAGGAGGCGCTGACTCGCATCCAGCAACAGTTTCGTGCTGCATTATTGAGTCTGGAGCCGAATTTAAACCTGCCGTTTTGATGACACGAGCATGAACCTGAATACGACCACAGCAAGCAACATCGCCCATGTGCTGACCGAGGCGTTGCCCTATATCAAGCGTTTCCAGGGCAAGACCATCGTCATCAAGTACGGTGGCAACGCGATGGTGGACGAGACCTTGAAGAGCGGTTTCGCGCGCGATGTGGTGCTGATGAAGCTGGTGGGTATCAATCCGGTGGTGGTGCACGGCGGTGGACCGCAGATTGGCAAGCTACTTGAGAAGATCGGCAAGCCCAGCCAGTTTGTGGACGGCCTGCGGGTAACCGATAGCGAGACCATGGACGTGGTCGAGATGGTGCTGGGCGGGCTGGTCAACAAGGAGATCGTGAACCTCATCAACCGTCATGGTGGATCGGCGGTGGGACTTTCCGGCAAGGATGGCGATCTGATTCGTGCGCGCAAGCTCACGCTGACGCGCAAGACGGCGGAGCTGGAAGCGCCCGAGATCATAGACCTCGGCCATGTGGGCGAGGTGGCGAGCATCGATGCGGCGGTGATTGGCACGTTGGTCAGCGGCAGTTTCATTCCGGTGATTGCCCCCGTGGGTGTGGGTGAAGACGGCCAGTCCTACAATATCAATGCTGATCTGGTAGCAGGCAAGCTTGCCGAAACCCTGCGTGCCGAAAAGCTGATGCTGCTCACCAATACGCCGGGTGTGCTCGACAAGGCAGGTAAACTGCTGGCGCGTCTGGATGCAGGGCAGGTCGCGGCGTTGATTGCCGACGCCACTATTCAGGGCGGTATGCTGCCCAAGATACGCTGTGCACTGGATGCGGTACAGGCCGGTGTCGGTGCGGCACATATTGTCGATGGCCGAGTAGAGCATGCCGTGCTGCTCGAGCTCTTTACCGATGAAGGCGTGGGGACGCTGCTCCGCTTGTGAGATTGTGATGAGTCACGCCAGGGTAAGCGCCTACTTTTCCAGCAGCGCAGAAATTGCCCGGTTGTGCACCCAAAACGGCTGGCCTGACCCGGCCAGCATGCGCGTCGAGGTGCTGGAAGAAACCCCTGCTCAGATCGTGTGTGCCGTGACCTTTGATGAAGTCATCATGGAGGGCTCGGGCTGCGAGGCGGCGCGTGTCGCCTGCTGGGGACGTTTTCACCTGCGTCTGGATGGCCAGGGTGAGGTTATGGGTGTGGAGCTTGCCGGGGGAGATCACCTGTAGCAACTGCGGTGACAATTACGGTTGGGGCGCTGTGCTGGTCTTGAGTTCGCGGAAACGCTGCAGGTCGTTCTCGGCCTGTTGCCGAATGGTCTCCTGCTCGGTCTGTTTGATCTTGATGAAGGTTGTATATTTTTCGATCTGCGCCTTGGTGTCCAGAATATCGTTCTGCAGTTTTTCCGGTACAGGCGCGCCCTGCTTTGCAAACTGGTCAGCTTCCTTGGTCTGGGCGGCCAACCGTGGTTCCAGTTTTCCTCTGTAGGTGGTATGCATACTGATCTCGCCTGCCACGGTCGCCAGCTTTCTGTCTCGCACTTGAGTAATGTCGTGCTCGGACGTGTAAGAACTGAGTAGCGTCCTGTCGCGCGTAGTCTGGTCGGCGGCACGGTGCTTTTCTGCCTCCAGGGCTTGTTGCCTGTGCTGCTCTTCAGTCAATTGTGCCTCGGTTTTCGGGCCTTCAATGGATTTGACGGTGACGCCCTGCTTGTTGAGCTCTGTATGGCCCTGCTGGGTATATTCCGGAGGAATCTTGTCGCCGTAATGCACCGCGCCGTTTTCGTCCACCCACTTATAGAGTTTGCCGGCGGCAAGTTCGCCGGACGGTGCGGCGATGACCAGGATTATGAGCAGTGTGCGTAGAAGACCACGAAGTTTCATGTCGTCATTCTCCGGCTCCAATGGTGGAGCATGTAAACGTCCGCTATATTACCGGTCGAGCAGGACGCGCGCACGCTTGAGTGCGGCGCGCACCTGCGACGGCGCGGTGCCGCCGACGTGGTTGCGTGCAGCAATGGAGCCTTCCACGGTAAGCACCTCAAATACATCCGGCCCGATCACTGGCGCATGCGTACGCAACTCTTCCAGCGTGAGCTGCTCCAGCAGGTGGCCGCTGTCGATGCAGTGGCGTACCGTTTTGCCTACTATTTCGTGCGCGTCGCGGAACGGCACGCCCTTGCGTACCAGATAGTCTGCGAGATCAGTGGCGGTGGAGTAGCCGGCGCGTGCCGCACTCAGCATCGCCTCGCGATTCACGCGCAGGGCTGCAATCATGTCAGTGTAGACATGGAGCGAGGCCTTGAGGGTGTCGACAGTGTCAAACAGCGGCTCCTTGTCTTCCTGGTTATCCTTGTTGTAGGCCAGTGGCTGGGCCTTCATCAGCATGAGCAGAGCAACCAGATGGCCGGTGATACGGCCTGCCTTGCCACGTACCAGCTCCGGCACATCAGGGTTCTTTTTTTGAGGCATGATGGACGAGCCGGTGCAGAAGCCATCGCCCAGATCGATGAAGCCGAACTGGGTCGAGGACCATAGCACCAGTTCCTCGGAGAAGCGCGACAAGTGCATCATGATAAGCGCCGCCGCGCTTACGAATTCGATGATGAAGTCACGATCGCTGACGGCATCGAGCGAGTTTTCGCACGGGGCGGCAAAGCCCAGCAGTTGTGCGGTGTAGTTGCGGTCAATTGGGTAGCTGGTGCCGGCGAGGGCCGCTGCGCCGAGCGGCATGATGTTGACGCGTGCACGGCACTCGCCCATGCGCGCGGCATCGCGTGCCAGCATTTCAAACCAGGCCAGCAGGTGATGCCCAAACGTAACCGGTTGTGCGATCTGCAGGTGAGTAAAGCCGGGCATGATTGTTGCGGCCTCACGCTCGGCGAGATCCAGCAGCGCACTTTGCAGGCGGCGCAGTACTGTTTGCAGTGTGTCAATTTCATCCCGCAGATACAGGCGTATGTCCGTGGCCACCTGATCATTGCGGGAGCGCCCGGTGTGCAGCTTTTTACCTGTTTCGCCAATACGCTCGATCAGGCGCGCCTCGATGTTCATATGCACATCTTCCAGCGCTACTGACCAGGCAAAATTCCCCTGCTCGATATCCTGTTCGATGGTTTTCAGCCCACTCACGATGTTGTCGCACTCGGTGGACGTCAAAACGCCCACGTGCGCAAGCATGCGTGCGTGAGCTGTCGACCCGGCAATATCATGCCGGTAAAGGCGGCAATCAAATCCGACCGAGGCAGTGAAATCTTCCACGAAGGTTTGTGTGGGCTCACTGAAGCGGCCTGCCCAAGGCTTGTCGGTAGGAGAGTTTTTGGCCATCTCGTGCGCGCTGTTGCCAGATGTCACGGTATTATATGCTGTATTGGCAGGATTACTATGAGGTTCCTGCGAAAGCCCCCGCCCAGGCACGAGGGATGGGGAGGGGCGATGATGGATATGGGCCGGTGAACGTGAGGCAATGCACTTGAAGACCGCAAGGGCAGCAAACGACGCACTCTTTTTGCCCGATTTCTGTGGCATGCGCACAGTGCTGGCGCTGATGGTGATTTCCGAGCTGCTGGCGGTGGTACTGGCGCTGGGATCATTGGAGAGCCGGGATCGCTGGGCCGACCTCGGTGTTATTTCATTGTTTGTGCAGTGGGTGGCGCTTACTGGGGCTGCACTACTGTGCTTTGTTCGCAGGTGGCTGGCGCGCCTGCCCAACAGCACGGCAGCCGTGCTGAGTTATCTGTTGCTGCTGGCAGTGACGGCATTGCTCAGCGAGGCGGTGTACTGGCTGCTGCAAGGTGAGGTCGTTGGCATGCCCGTACCTGCTGGCTGGCGCCAGGATTTTCTGCTGCGCAACCTCGCGGTAAGTGCAGTCGTGAGTGCCGTGGCGTTGCGCTACTTTTATGTGCAGCACCAGTGGCGGCGTAATATCGAGTCGGAGAGTGCGGCGCGCATCCAGGCCTTGCAGTCGCGTATCCGCCCGCACTTCCTGTTCAACAGCATGAATGTCATTGCCAGCCTTACACGCAGCCGCCCGCAACTGGCAGAGGCGGCGGTGGAAAACCTGGCCGACCTGTTCCGCGCCAGTCTGGCCGATGCGCGCAACCGTGTGCCATTGCGTGAAGAGCTCGGTATGGCGCGCAAGTACCTGCATATTGAGCAACTGCGCCTGGGTGAGCGCCTGCGTGTGGAGTGGGACATGGATGCGGTGGCGGAGGATGCGCTGATCCCGGTGCTTACCTTACAACCGTTGCTTGAAAATGCGGTATACCACGGCATAGAACCGCTGGCCGAGGGAGGGGATATCTGCATCCGGGGACGGGATGCAGGGGGTGTGATCGAGATCAGGATCAGTAATCCCGTGATACCACAGGGCGCGCCGTCGCGCGCGCACAGCAATCACATCGGGGTGGATAATGTGCGTGAGCGTCTCACGGCGTATTACGGGGTCAACGCCGGACTCACGATTGATGAGGCCGCAGAGCACAATGGCTGGCGCTACAGTATCAGCCTTCGCTTCCCTTATCTGCGTGATATGCAGGCGGACGCATGAAGATCCTCATCGTTGATGACGAGGCCCTCGCACGCGAGCGCCTGTGCGGGCTCATCGCCGAGCTCGGTGGCCACGAGGTTGTGGGCGAGGCGGCCAACGGCAGACAGGCGCTGGCACAAGTCTCGGCGCTGCTGCCGGACACGATATTGATGGACATCCGTATGCCTGAGATGGACGGAATGGAGGCTGCCCTGCACCTCGCTGCGCTGGAGGGGCCGCCTGCCATCATTTTCACCACGGCCTATGACGACCACGCGCTGGCTGCGTTCGAGGTGAACGCCACGGATTATCTGCTGAAGCCGATTCGCAAGGAGCATCTGGAGCGTGCGCTCGGCAAGGCACGTCAGATAAACAAGGTGCAGCTTTCCGCGATGCGCCGTGGAGGTGGAGAGCTGCGCACGCGCAGATACATCAGTGCCCGGGTGCGGGGGGGGCTCCAGCTCGTTCCGGTAACGGATGTCGTGTACTTCAAGGCGGATCAGAAATACGTCACGGTACGTTACCGGGGGGGTGAGGTGTTGATTGAGGATTCGCTCAAGGCGCTGGAGGAGGAATTCTGCGAGCGCTTTGCGCGTATCCACCGCAACTCACTGGTAGATGTGGCCAGTATTGCCAGCATGGAGAAGATCCATGCGGGAAATTGCCGGGTACGCCTGCGGGGCATGGAGGATACGCTGGAGGTCAGTCGTCGTCATGTGACGGAGTTGCGCAGACGATTGCTGGCGGGCTGAGGGGAAGGCCTGCGGCAGATGTACCGAAATCCGTGCTGCGTAGCGGCAGCGTGTCGTGTACACTTTCATTTTTCGCAGCGGACGCAGTGTATAGGCGTCCGCTGTGCCGCAAGCATGCTGTAACTTAATTTTCGGGTATTAACATGGCAACTCAGATACTGCGCATCGCTACGCGCAAAAGTCCGCTTGCATTGTGGCAGGCTGAACATGTGCGGAACCGGTTGTTGGCGGCCCATGCCGGGCTGGAGGTGGAGCTGGTGCGCATGGTCACGCAGGGCGACAGGATTCTGGATACGCCCTTGGCCAAGGTGGGTGGCAAGGGCCTGTTTGTGAAAGAGCTGGAGCAGGGTCTGCTCGAAGGCAGTGCTGATATTGCGGTGCACTCAATGAAGGACGTGCCGATGGCGTTTCCGGCGGGCCTGCATCTGCCTGTTATCGGCCTGCGTGAGGATCCGCGCGATGCGTTTGTGTCCAACCGCTATGCTGCGCTGGATCATCTGCCGCAGGGGGCGTGCGTAGGCACCTCCAGCCTGCGCCGTCAGTGCCAATTGCAGGAGCGGCGGCCTGACCTGCGCATCGTCAGCCTGCGTGGCAATGTCAATACCCGTCTTGACAAACTTGATGGTGGTGAATTTGATGCGGTGATTCTGGCCGCTGCGGGGCTGTTGCGGCTTGGATTTGGCGCCCGCATTACGCAGTACCTGGAGCCGGAGGTAAGCCTGCCTGCCGTTGGCCAGGGCGCCATCGGTATCGAATGCCGTATCGGGGACACACGGATACAAAAGCTGATCGGGATACTTGACGATCCTGCAACCCACATCCGGATCAGTGCAGAGCGGGCCATGAATCACCGTCTGCAAGGTGGCTGTCAGGTGCCGATTGCAGGACACGCCCTGCTTGCTGCCGATACGCTTTCGCTGCGCGGGCTGGTAGGACGGCCCGACGGCACGGAGGTGGTGCGCGGGGCAGTGAGCGGCCCGCGAGCCCAGGCCGAGCAACTGGGTGTTGCGCTGGCCGATGATTTGCTCGCGCGCGGCGCGCGCGCGATTCTGCGTGATGTCTATGCCGACGAACGTTTCGCCGACACCCACTGATCTGCTGGCCGGTGTTACGGTACTGGTGACGCGCCCACGTCATCAGGCCGGGCGCTTGTGCCAGTTGATTGAGGCGCGCGGCGGGCATGCCATTCTGTTTCCGGTGCTGGAGATCACGGAGATTGAGGACAGCAACCCTGCCCGCAAGTTGATCGCACGTCTGGAAGAGTTCGACTTTGCAATTTTCGTAAGCGCTAATGCCGTGCAGATGGGTGCACCCATGCTGGACGGTCGTGTTGATTTTCCGGCCTGGCTGCAGGTCGCGGTGATCGGTAAGCGCACCGCCGAGGCATTGCAAACACAAGGCCTGCGCGTCGATATCGTGCCCCAGGAAGGTTTTACCAGCGAGGCCTTGCTCGCGATGCCTGAAATGCATGAGATGCAGGGTAAGAGCGTGCTGATATTTCGTGGCACCGGTGGACGTGAAGCGCTGGGCGATACACTGGCCCAGCGTGGCGCCCTGGTGAGTTATGCGGAAGTGTATCGGCGCGTGCGGCCTGCAGGCGAAGGCGTGGCGCTGACGAAAATATTGGAGGAGAATAACAAACTGGTCATCATTGTCACCAGCAACGAAGGGCTGCAAAACCTGTTTGACATGGCGGGTATGCGAGGACAGCCATTGCTACAGCGCGCCGTGCTTGTGGTCATGAGCAAGCGCAACGCCGAGCTTGCGCAGAGTTTGGGGTTCAGCGAACCGCCAGTAATCGTCGAACGAGCGGGTGATGAGGGTCTGCTCGATGCCGTGCTTGTCGCCGCCAGGAGTATGAGAAGGGGAGAGTCATGAGCAATCAGCACAGCGAACAGGCCAGTACACAGGTTCATGGCACCGATCAGGATACGCCGGCTGATGCTGGCAGTGAATCGGTCAGCGCTTCAGGCAGTGGCTGGCGCGGGTGCTGGGTGCTGTGGGTGCTGGTTGTTGTGGTAGCCGCTGCGGCGCTCTATGGTGTGTGGCGGGTGGTGCAGCAGCAGCAGGTGCTAGGCCTGCAACTGGATGAGCTGCGTGCGGATGTTGCGCAGGAAGACCATATGCTGCAGGGGCTGCGCGACGAACAACAGGCGATGCAGGCCGACATCGGCGATCTGCGCACAGGCCTGTCCAAGGGTGCCTTGGTGCGGGCCGTGACCGAGGCCAGCTTTCTGGTACGCATCGCCCATGATCATCTGGTTTTTGCATATGACCTGCCCGGCGCCGTGAACGTGCTTGGGGCTGCCGAACAAGTCGTGGGCGACGTGGATGATGTGCGACTGGTAGAGGTCAAGAGGCAGCTTGCCGATACGTTGCAGGTGTTGCGCCAGGTCGATGTACCTGACATTTCCCGGCTCGCACTGCAATTGAAAAGATGGGCGGCGCGCGCGCAGGAACTACCGCTGGCTCAGAACAAAATGGCGCCAGTATCAGCCACACCCGCCACTGAGCAGGCAGGCGCACGCTGGCAGGTTTTGCTGTATGGATTCTGGGCAGAGCTGAAGAGTCTGGTTGCAGTACGGCAGGGAGAACAAGTCACAGTACCGCTGATCACGCCCGAACAGCAGTACTTCCTCTATCAAAACCTGCGCCTGGAGCTGGGGGCGGCACAAATCAGCCTGCTGCATCGCGATCCGCGCAATCTGCGCGCCAGCCTCAGTGCGGTGCGTGACTGGGTTAACCGCTATTTTGATGTGCGCTCGGCAAATACCAAGGCGTTGCTTGCTGAACTCGATGCGCTGGAGAAAATCGATGTTGCGCCGGCATTGCCCGAACTTTCCAGCCTGCAGCAAGCCTTGCATGACGTGCTGGCGGCAGTCAGGGACGGCGATGAGGGTGTACAAAAGATCGATGCCACTGATGCAGGACGCGTGATGGAGAGTGGGACGGCGAATACACCGCTATGAAATTGCTGCTATCGATCACTCTGGTGCTGGTGCTCGCGGTTGGGCTTGGCATTGTGGTGCAGACAGATCCCGGCTACGTGTTGCTGAGCCGTGGCCACTGGTCGCTGGAAATGACCTTGCCGGTGTTTGTGCTGCTGCTTCTGCTCGTCTTTCTGGCGGTATATTTTCTGCTGCGCTTTTTGGCCTATGCCTGGGGCATACAGGGGCGTGTTCGGGCGTGGCGCCGCGAGCGGCGCCGGATCCAGGCGCGGGATGCGCTGCTGTCAGGCGTACTCCAGATGGAGGAAGGCGAGTGGCACAGTGCGGAAAGCGCACTGCTCCTGCATGTCGAGCACAGCGACACCCCCGTGCTGAATTATCTCAGCGCCGCGCGTGCGGCCCATCACGTCGGCGCACATGATCGTCGCGATGAGTACTTGCGGCTGGCGAGCAGTCGCATGCCGCAGGCGGAAATAGCGATTGGGATTGTACAGGCAAAACTCCAGCTTGAGCATCAGCAACTGGATCAGGCTCTGACTACGGTCAACAATCTGTATCAGGTCGCTCCCCGGCATGGTTATGTGCTGCGCCTGCTGATGAAACTGTCATTGGCGCGCGGCGACTGGTGGCGATTGTTGAGTTTGCTGCCGGACCTGCGCAAGCGCAAGGCCATTCCTGTGCAGGAAGCAGATACGCTGGAGATCAATACCCATGTGGCATTGCTTGAAATGGCGGTGCAGTCTCAGGATGACGCTACGGTGCGCAGCGTATGGCATCAGGTGCCACGGCGATTGCAGGGCCACCCCCGACTGGTACTCCTGTATGCACGCTATCAGAACACGCGAGGCAGGGGTGACGAGGCAGAGGGTATGCTGTACCGCACGCTACGCAGGACATGGGATGATGGCTTGATCCGGCTCTATGGTCAGATTGAGAGTGAAGACACCACAGAGCAGCTTGCCCGTGCCGAAGACTGGCTGCATGCACATGACGATAGTCCTGCGCTGTTGCTGACCTTGGGGCGCTTGTGCATGCGCCACCGGCTGTGGGGCAAGGCGCGCACCTACCTTGACGGCAGTCTCAGGCTGGCCCTCCAACCCGAGACCTGTCAGACGTTGGGAAGCCTGCATGAGCAACTGGGTGAGCAGGCAGCGGCGCTGGATTACTACCGGCGCGGATTGCAGTTAACGCAGGGCGGCATGCAGTCCACAGTGGGCAGCTAAACGCATCAGGGTATTGCCCCTGCGGGCAGGGTGTCCTGTGTAAACTCAAACGGATCCGCATAAAAATTTTCCTGCGCGAGGCCGTGGGCGGTGAAATCCCGGTGTGCGGCTTGCACCAGTGCGGGTGGTCCGCTCGCATACACATCAAATCCCTGCAGTGCGGGGTAGTCGCGCAGCACGGCATCCGTTACATACCCCTGTGCGCCACGCCATGTATCCTCAGGCAACGGTTCCGAGAGCGCGGGTGTATAGCGGAAGTTCGGATGTTGTACCGCCCAGGAGCGTACGAGCTCATCGAGATAGAGGCCACTACGGGTAGCTGCGCCCCAGTATAAATGCAGGGGCCGGGTGATGCCCTCGGCAAAGGCATGCTCAAGCATGGCCTTGATGGGCGCGAAACCGGTACCGCCGGCAACAAAGATGACCGGGCGCGACGGGTCTTCACGCAGATAGAAGTTTCCGTGCGGGCCCTCAAGACGCAACAGCGTTTTTTCCTTGAACTCGAACTGGGCGCCGCCGGTGAAGCGTCCGCCTTCGATACGCTTGATGTGCAACTCGATATACTCGTCATCGTGGGGGGCATTGGCGATGGAGAAACTGCGCCTGCGGCCATCGCGCAGCAGAAAGTCGATGTATTGCCCGGCACGAAATTGCAGCCGCTCTGTGGGCGGGAGCTTGAGATAAACGTGTATCACATCAGGCGCGAGTTGCTCGACGCGTTCGACGCGGCAGGGTAATGTCTTGAGCGGGATGGCATCGCTGTCCGAAGTCTCATGCACCTCTACTGTCACGTCAGATGTGGGGCGCGCCTGGCACAGCAAGGTGTAGCCGGTGTTCAGGTCTGCGTCGCTGAGCGCGGGGGGTTTAAACGTGCCATAATTCACGCTACCGGTGAGCAACCGGCTTTTGCAGGCGCCACAGGCGCCGCCGCGACAGCCATAGGGCAACGTGAGGCCGCGACTTAGCGCCGCGTCGAGAATGGTTTCATCCGCGTCGACGTTGAACTCGTGACCGCCGGGCTGGAGGCGAACCTTGAAACTCATGCAGGTATCTTGCGGCTTGGGTAAATTCTGCCATCATTATCGCTGTTTTCACACCCCAGAGGAACCATGACCGGGCCAGTGCTGATTATCGGCTGTGGCGATATTGGCGCACGTGTGGCCGCAGGCTGTGTGGCGCGTGGCGACAGCGTAAGCGCGCTGGCGCGTTCAGCGGCGCGTATTCCGGCGCTACAGGCCATGGGCGCGGCGATAGTGCCCGGTGATCTGGACGATGCTGCTTCGCTGACCAAGCTGCCGACGCGGCATGCGCTGCTGTACTATTTTGCCCCGCCGCCGGAACAGGGCAACACCGACCCACGCATCGGGCGCTTTCTGCGCGCCGTCACAGCGTCTGCGTTACCGCATAAAATCGTCTACATCAGCACCAGTGGTGTGTATGGCGACCACCAGGGTGGCTGGGTGGATGAGGACACGCCGCCTAACCCGCAGACGGCGCGGGCCAAGGCCCGCCTCGATGCCGAGACCCAACTGCTGGTGTGGGGGCGCATGTACGCTGTGCCAGTGGTAATCCTGCGTGTAGGTGGTATCTACGGACCGGGGCGTTTGCCGGTTGAGCGTCTGCGGCAGGGTGGGCCTGTGCTACGACGCGAGGAGGCGTCTTTTACCAATCGCATCCACGCCGATGATCTTGCCCAGGTGTGTATTGCCGCCGCCGAACACGGCGCAGTCGGGTGCATATACAACGTGTGCGATGGCGAACACAGCACGATGACGGACTACTTCAACGCCGTCGCCGACTGGCTGGGTCTGGCGCGCCCACCGCAGATCACGCTGGCCGAGGCGCAGCACGTATTGAGCGCCGGCATGCTGTCCTATCTCCATGAATCACGGCGCATGGATAACCGGCGCATGCGCGAGGAGCTGGGTGTCAGGTTGCTCTACCCCACTCTGGAACAGGGGCTCATGTCCTGCGCGGGGGATACAGCACCAGGGTGACGAGCACTAACAGGCCGAACAGGCTATAGAGTACCGTGAACGCCCATGCCGGCGCGCCGTAAAATAATAAACGACCCAGCCAGTGACCGATGAAACTCATGTCGTAGCCAGCGCCCCCGGCGAGTTCGCGCAGATCATTTTCCAGCAGCGTAAGCGGGCAGCGCACGCCCAGCCACGCCTCCGCCACCACAAAGCCGATGGCGCCAAGGTGCAGCCAGCGGAGCCAACCATTGCGCGTCCACGACCACTGCCTGATCCAGCCTGCCACGATCAGCGCCTGGCCCCCAACCACGAACAACACGTAACTGGCATGCAGGACAAGCACACCGTCGGCAAGCCAAGCGTATAAACGCACGTCCATCACACATTGAATGCTGCGATGACCGGCGCGTGATCGGAGGGGCGCTCCAGCTTGCGCGGAGTGGTATCGATGTGGCAGCCGGTACACAGTGCACGTAGCGCGGGGCTGATGAGGATGTGGTCGATGCGCAGGCCGTGGTTACGCCGGAACCCGCCGGCACGGTAGTCCCACCAACTGAACACGGCCTCCTGTTGGTCAAACAGGCGGAAACAGTCCAGCAGGCCGGAGTCTTGCAGTTGTCTGAACGCCGCGCGCTCGGCGTCGCTCACCAGCACCTGGCCTTGCCATGCTGCGGGGTCATGGACGTCACGATCCTCGGGGGCGATATTGAAATCACCCAGCACGATGAGGTGTTCGTGCGTGCTGAGTTGCTGCTGAATCCAGCCGCAGACTTTTTCGAGCCAGGACAATTTATAAACGTACTTGTCCGAGCCCACGCTGGAGCCATTGGGTACGTAAAGATTGATGACCCGCAGGCCGTTGTAGCTGGCTGCCAGCAGCCGCCGTTGCGGGTCGTCGAGTCCGGCGATATCACATACCGTGTCGGCAGGCAGGGTTCGGCTCAGCAGGGCGACGCCGTTGTAAGTTTTCTGGCCGGAGAAGACCACCTGATAGCCTGCGGCATGGATCTCCCCCAGTGGGAAGTCATCGTCCACGGTTTTTGTTTCCTGCAGGGCAACGATATCCGGCTTTTCGCTGTCGAGCCAGGCCAGCAGGTGCGGTAGCCGCACGCGCAGGGAGTTGACGTTCCATGTGGCAATTTTCACGCGGCGATGCCGCTGTGACGCAACAGCGCATCAATGCGTGGCTCACGGCCACGGAAGTCGATAAACAACGCCATGGCATCACGCACACCGCCCTGTTCCAGTATGCTGTGTAGAAATTGCTGCCCGGTGTTGTGGTCGAATATACCCTGCTCCTCGAATTTTTCGAAGGCGTCGGCAGACAGCACCTCGGCCCACTTGTAACTGTAATAGCCTGCCGCATAACCTCCTGCGAAGATATGGGTGAAGTTGTTGGCGAAGCGCTCGAACTCGGGCGGCTGCAGGACGGCAACGGCCTTGCGTACCTCGCGCAGCAGCTCACGGATGCGCCCGCCTTGTGCCGGGTCATATTCCAGGTGCAGGCGGAAATCGAACAGTGAAAATTCCAGTTGCCGCACCATCTGCATGCCGGCCTGAAAATTGCGCGCGGCCAGCATCTTGTCGAGCAGCGCCTGAGGCAGTTGCTTGCCGGTCTGGTAATGGCCGGAGATGAGATCCAGCGCCTCCCGTTCCCAGCACCAGTTTTCCATGAACTGGCTGGGCAGTTCCACCGCATCCCACGCCACGCCGTTGATGCCGGAGATGGCAAGATGGTCAACGCGGGTGAGCATGTGGTGCAGCCCATGACCAAACTCATGAAACAGGGTGATCACCTCGTCATGCGTGAGCAGTGCAGGCTGATTACCGACCGGGGTGCTGAAGTTGCAGGTAAGGTAGGCCACGGGTGTTTGTACGCCCTGCGGTGTGCGGCGGCGTGCCACACATTCATCCATCCAGGCGCCACCACGCTTGTGTGAGCGGGCATAGGCGTCGAGATAAAATTGGCCACGCAGTTCATTGTTGCTGTCACGGATTTCATACAGCCGTACATCGGGGTGCCAGACTTCTATAGCGTCGGCCTCCGTGATGCGGAGGCCGTAGAGGCGCTGTACCACCTCGAACATCCCCGCCAGAGTCCGTGGCAACGGGAAGTAGGGGCGCAGGTCTTCCTGTGAGATCGCATAGTGGTGCACACGCAGTTTTTCGGCGTAATAGGTGGTGTCCCAGGCGTCGAGTTGAGTAACGCAGTGCTGGTCCCGCGCAAACTGCCGCAGTTCGTCCAGCTCGCGTTGCGCCATCGGCCGCGAACGTTCTGCGAGGTCGGTGAGAAACGCCACCACCTGCTGTGTGGATTGGGCCATTTTTTTTGCCAGCGACAGCTCGGCATAGTTGGCGTAGCCCAGCAGTTGGGCCAGTTCGTGCCGTAACGCGAGCAGGCGCTCCATGAGAGGCTGGTTATCCCACTGGCCGGCATTGGGTCCCTGATCGCTGGCGCGTGTCATATAGGCGGTATACATTTCGCGTCGCAGTTCGGCGCTGTCGGCGTACTTCATCACCGGCGAATAAAGCGGGTAGTCGAGCGTGAAACGCCAGCCAGGCTCGCATGCCTGCTCTGCGGTCTGCCGTGCCAGTGCGCGTGCCGAGTCCGGCAGTCCGGCGAGCAGGCCTTCCTCGGTGATGGATTTGGCCCAGCCCTGGGTGGCATCCAGCACGTTTTCCTCGAATTTGGCGGTGAGGCTGGAAAGCGCCTGCTGAATATCGCGGTAGCGGTCTTGCTGTGCTGGCGGTAACGCGACACCGGCGAGGTGGAAATCGCGCAGGGCGTTGGCGATCACTTTTTTGCGGGCGGCATCCATCTGCGCATAGTCAGGGCTGTCGGCCAGGGCCTGGTAGGCCTGATACAGCTGCGTGTTTTGTCCCAACTCGGTTGCATAGGCGCTCAGTTTCGGCAGGCAGGCGTTGTACGCCGCGCGCAGGGCATCCGAGTTCAATACGGCGTTTAGATGGCTGACCGGCGACCAGACGCGCCCCAGTCGGTCATCCAGCGCCTCAATCGGCGCCACCAGGGTGTCCCATGTAGGGTGCTCGGTGGTGGACAGCAACTGTGCGATGCAGGCACGGTTTTCGGCCAGCACGGTATCAATGGCGGGTTCGACGTGTTCGGCCTGGATGGCGCGAAAGCGTGGCAGGGTGGTGAGATCAAGCAGTGGGTTGTGCATGGTGTGCTCCAAAATCCGGTTAGCAGTCATTGTTACGTAGGGCCGCAATGACCGGTGCAGTGTCGGGCAGTATGCCGCGCCAGAGATAAAAGGCCTCGGCGGCCTGTTCAACCAGCATGCCGAGACCGTCGAGTGACTTTTCCGCGCCCTGCCGCTCTGCCCAGTGCATGAAAATGGTCGGCTGCGCGCCATACATCATGTCGTAACACCAGCCGCCGGTTGCCACGATGCCATCCGGCAAGGGCGGCATGTCGTGTTGCAGGCTGGCGGCGGTGGCATTGATGATAAGGTCGAAGGTGTGTCCTGTGAGGGCGGGAAAGCCGCCGCCCGCTATCTTACCGGTGCCGGAAAATGCGGCGGCGAGTTCCGCCGCCCGATCCGGGGTGCGATTGGCAATGACCAATACGGCAGGATTTTCCGCCAGCAACGGGCCGATCACGCCGCGTGCTGCGCCACCTGCGCCGAGCAGCAGCACACGGCGCCCGGCGATGATGCCGCCATGGTTGTGCAGAATATCGCGCACCAGCCCGACGCCGTCGGTGTTGTCACCGTAACGCGTGCCGTCGGCCTGAAACAGGAGGGTGTTCACGGCCTGGGCCTGTTGCGCGCGGGGGCTTAGTGCGTCGCTTAGTGCGCAGGCCTCCTGCTTGAAGGGCACGGTGATGTTCACACCCTTGCCACCTGCGGCCTGAAAGTTGCCGAGCGCTTGCGCCAGGCCGCCGCTATCCACGTGAATGGCCTCATAGCTCAGGCTGTGTCCGCACTGGCGTGCGAAGGCAGCATGGATAGCGGGTGATTTACTGTGCGCCACCGGGTTGCCCATCACCGCGTAGCGTGCATTTTCCGGTTTGAAATCAAAGAGTGATGACATGAGCGCCTTGGGCCTGGAAACAGGCGGCGGCTTGGGATTTTTGCTACAGTAGCCCCGGCTGTACACCAATTATAACAGGCGACAGGCGGAGAATTCATTGGCGCGTACGGCAAGTCGATCAATCGCCCTGAAAGCCGCGCCGGGCGCGAAACACGGCAGGCGGGCCAAGGCTGCGCCGCGCGCTGGGCCACGTCTGCTGGCAGCGGTGGACCTCGGCTCCAACAGCTTCCACATGATTGTGACGCAGGTGGCCCAGGGCAGGCTACACGTACTCGACCGGCTGCGGGAGATGGTGCGGCTCGCTGCAGGCCTGAACAAGCAGGCCAATCTCAGCAAGCGTGCGCAACAGCGCGCCCTGGCCTGCCTCAGCCGTTTTGGCGAACGCTTGCGCGGCCTGCCGCCGGGCAGTGTGCGGGTGGTCGGCACCAATACCTTGCGCAAGGCGCGTAATGCGGCTGAATTTATTGCGGCGGCACAGCGTGCGCTGGGGCATCCGGTCGAGGTCATCGACGGGCGGGAGGAGGCGCGTCTCATTTATCTGGGTGTGGCGCACAGTCTGGGGGAAAGTGTTGGCCAGCGACTGGTGGTGGACATCGGCGGCGGCAGCACCGAGTTGATCATAGGCCGTGGTTTCGATCCGCTCCACATGGAAAGTCTGAGTATCGGCTGTGTGCGGGGCAGTACAGACTTTTTCCCCAAAGGGGTACTCAGCCGCGTCAACTTCGAACGCGCCCAGTTGGCCGCGCACCAGGCGCTGCTGCCGCACGTGGCCCGCTACCGCAGCCTGGGCTGGACGGAGGCGGTGGGTGCATCTGGCACTATCAATGCGGTGCAGGAAGTGCTGCGTGCACAAGGCTGGAGTGACGAGGGCATCACCCGCGCGGGTCTGAACAAGTTGCGCAAACGACTCATCGCCGCCCGCCGGATTAAGGGGCTGAAGCTGGCAGGTTTGCGCAGTGAGCGTGCGGCAGTATTTCCCGGAGGCGTTGCCATCCTGATGGCTATTTTCGAGAGTCTGGGCATTACCCGCATGGTGTATGCCGATGGCGCGTTGCGTGAAGGCGTGCTGTACGACATGTGGGGGCGCAGGGCGCGGGGTACGGATGTGCGTGAACGCAGTGTGCAGTGGCTGGCGGCACGTACCGGGGTCGATGCCGCGCAGTCACAGCGTGTTGCGCGGAGTGCCGCGCTGCTGCTACAGCAGGTAGCGCAACCCTGGCACCTGCAGGCAGAGGATGCTCGTCTGCTGGCGTGGGCCGCGCAGTTGCATGAGGCCGGGCTTTCCGTCAGTCATGCCCAGCACCATAAGCACGGCGCCTATCTTGCCGAACAAACGGACATGGCGGGATTTTCGCGCCGCGACCAGCAGTGGCTGGCCACATTGATACTGGCGCAGCGCGGCAAAATCCCTGTGGCGGCGCTGCGGGCCCTGCCGGGCAGGTTGCGCCTGGCAAGTACGCGTCTGTGCCTGCTGCTGCGGCTGGCCGTGGTGCTGCATCGCAGCCGTAGTGCGCGGCGTCTGCCGCACATCCGGCTCAAGGCGGCGGGCAAGAGTGTGACGTTGTCGCTGCCCAAGGTCTGGGCCGCACGGCAACCGCTGACCTGCGCTGATTTAAAAGAGGAGGTGGCCTGCCTCAAGAGCGCGGGTATCAGGTTGCGACTGGGTTTTCGCTAGGGGCATCCGAGACACAGCAGCGCTTCCGGCATCAGTCCGCGAGTTTTTCCAGCAGGCGCTGCTGGGCTGAATGTGCATGCCCCGTCTTGGGCGTGACCCGCTGATATTCACCCGTGCTGTTCAGCAGCCAGGTTTGGGTGTCGTCGGTCAGGTAGGCGCGCAGGCCTTCATCCACCAGCCGTTTGGCCAGACGTTTGTCCTCCACCGGGAAACACACCTCGACCCGGCGGAACAGATTGCGTGGCATCCAGTCGGCGCTGGAGCCATACACACAGGAGGCACCGTCATTGTGAAAGTAGTACACACGGCTGTGTTCAAGAAAACGGCCGAGCACGGAACGCACCTGGATGTTTTCCGAGACGCCCGGCAGGCCCGGCCTCAGGCAGCAAATGCCGCGCACCAGCAAGTCGATTTTTACCCCTGCGCAGGAGGCCTGATACAGCGCCTCAATGATCTGGGGATCGGACAGCGCATTCATGCGGGCGATGATATGCGCCGGTCTGCCAGCGCGTGCGTGCTCCACCTCGCGAGTAATCATCTCGCACAGGGTCTTGAACAACGTAAACGGTGACTGCAACAGTTTTTTGAGTTTGCTCGCCCGCCCCAGCCCGGTGAGCTGCTGGAATACCTTGTGCACATCATCGCCAATCGTCTTGTCGCAGGTGAGCAGACCGAAATCGGTATAACTGCGGGCGGTGCGCAAGTGATAGTTGCCGGTAGAGAGATGTACATAGCGGCGCAACTGTTTACCCTCGCGCCGCACCACCAGCAGCATCTTGGCGTGGGTCTTGTAGCCGACCACGCCGTACACGACGTGTGCCCCGGCGTCCTGCAGGCGGTTGGCAGAACTGATGTTGTCAGCCTCATCAAAGCGCGCGCGTAATTCAACCACGACAGTCACTTCCTTGCCCGCATGCGCGGCTTCTGCCAGCACATCCACCAGCACCGACTCGGCACCGGTACGGTAGAGGGTTTGCTTGATGGCGAGTACGTCCGGGTCCGCCGCCGCCTGCCGCACAAAATCGATGACCGGCGCGAACGACTCGAACGGATGGTGCAACAACACGTCGCCCTGACGGATGGCGGCAAACAGGTCGGCGGGGTGAGCGAGACGGCGCGGCAGCCCGGGCGTAAAGGGCGGGTATTTGAGGTCGGGCCGGTCGACCTGCTCGGCAATCATGAGCAGGCGGTTGAGATTCACGGGACCCTCCACCTGGTACAGATCGTCGGTGCCCAGATTGAACTGACGCAACAGGAAGTGCGCCATTTCAGGCGCGCAGTTATCCGCCACCTCCAGCCGCAGGGCATCGCCATAATGACGCATGGGCAGTTCGCCTTCCAGCGCCTGCAGCAAGTCATCGATTTCTTCTTCGTTGACAAACAGCTCGCTGTTACGCGTGAGACGAAACTGGAAGCAGCCGGTCACCTGCATGCCGGGAAACAGTTCACCCACATGGGCGTGCAGAATGGAGGACAGAAACACGAAATCGTGGGGGCCTTTGGCGCATTCCCGGGGAAGATGAATCAGGCGCGGCAGCGAACGCGGCGCCTGTACCACGGCGGTGGCGCTGTTGCGGCCAAAGGCGTCCTTGCCTTCCAGCGAGACAACAAAATTGAGGCTCTTGTTGAGTATGCGCGGAAAGGGATGGGCCGGGTCGAGGCCCATGGGGCTGAGCACCGGTAACAGCGCATCATTGAAATAGCGCTTTACCCAGGCGGACTGTTTGGCATTCCAGTGGGTGCGGCGCAGGAAACGGATATTTTCCGCGGCGAGTGCCGGGATCAGGGATGCATTCAAAGTCCGGTACTGTTCTGCGACCAGCGTGTGTGCCGCGGCACTGACGCGTTGCAAGGTGTCCTGTGGGCTTAAGTGGTCGGCTTCCGCCTGCGCAGCGCCCGCCTGCGCTTTTTGCTTCAGACCGGAGACACGGATTTCGAAAAACTCATCCAGATTGGTGCTGGAGATGCACAGAAAACGTAACCGCTCCAGCAGGGGGAGGGTGGTATCGGCTGCCAGTTCCAGCACGCGGCGGTTGAACTCCAGTTGCGAGAGTTCGCGGTTGATATAGAGGTCGGGCTGCCTCAAGTCGATATCGCTCATGGCGTGAGGATATGAAGTAGTTGTGACGGGGGCGTTACACGCGGGTCCCTGCCTCTGGCCGGAGGGGGCGGGATGGTGTGGCCGGGCTACTTCAGCCACTCTGCTGCGCGTTTGGCGAAATAGGTGAGGATGCCATCGGCACCGGCGCGCTTGATACACACCAGCGACTCCAGCACCACCGCACGCTCATCCAGCCAGCCGTTTTGTGCGGCGGCCATCAGCATTGCGTATTCGCCGCTCACCTGATACACAAATGTCGGTGCGCCGAATTCATCCTTTACCCGCCGCACGATATCGAGGTAGGGCAGGCCGGGCTTGATCATCACCATGTCGGCGCCTTCGGCCAGATCGAGCGCCACTTCGCGCAAGGCTTCATCGCTGTTGGCCGGATCCATCTGATAGGTGTATTTATCGCCCGCGCCGAGGCCCGATTTGAGATTGGCCGCCGAGCCGACCGCATCGCGAAACGGGCCGTAAAAACCGGAGGCGTATTTCGCCGCATAGGCGAGGATGCGGGCGTGGCTGTGGCCGTTGGCTTCGAGTGCGCTGCGAATTGCGCCGATGCGCCCGTCCATCATGTCCGAGGGTGCCACCACGTCGGCGCCGGCCTCGGCGTGCGACAGTGCCTGCTTCACCAGCGCCGCGACGGTCTCGTCGTTCAGCACATAGCCGCTGGCGTCAATCAGCCCGTCCTGGCCGTGGGTGGTGTAGGGGTCGAGCGCGACGTCGGTAATCACGCCGAGTGCTGGAAGCTCCTTTTTCAGCGCCCGCACCGCGCGTTGGACCAAGCCATCCGGGTTCCAGGCCTCTTGTGCATCCAGCGATTTCATTTCCGCTGGGGTAACAGGAAATAACGCAATCGCGGGTATGCCGAGCTTTACCAGCGCTGTCGCTTCTTTAAGCAACTCGTCCACACTCACCCGTTCAATGCCGGGCATGGAGGCCACGGCCTCGCGCTTACCCTTGCCCTCGAGCACAAACATCGGGTAGATGAGATCGTCTACCGTGAGCGTGGTCTCGCGCATCAAGCGGCGGCTGAAGGCATCGCGCCGCATGCGGCGCATCCGGGTAGAGGGAAAGCGGCTGTCAGACGGAGTCACGGAGGGGTTCCCGGTAGTGGTTTGATCGCTCAGGCAATATTAGCACAGCGGGAAAGGGCGTCGCCCCCGGACGGCAGCTTTCCCGGTGGCCGAGAGGGTGATAGTGACGCAGGCTGCAAGGGCATAAAGTGACGCTGTGTGTCACTTTATGCCCGACAGGGCGTCCATCAAGGTGGCTTGAGGTGACGTATCGCCTTTTTTTGTTAAGTATAATACTTTTATATATCATAGAACTATTGCGTATATGTCAAACCTTTTCTGATTTCTGGCACGAATCTTGTTGTACATTCTTTTGACATGCTTCGGGGGTGCTGACCTGTTGCCCGTGATGTGCCGACAGAGCCCTGAAGCCAACAGAACTCAACTACAATTTTTCAAGGAGCAGGACATGCAAAAAATACAACAAGGCTTTACCCTGATCGAGTTGATGATCGTGGTTGCCATCATCGGCATTCTGGCGGCAATAGCAATTCCGTCATATAACGACTACACAAAGAGAGCTAGATTTTCTGAAGTACTATCTATTGGGGATGCCTATAAGATTGCCGTCGCTGAGTGTTTCGCAAGTCTCGGTACTCTAACTGGCTGTACTGCGGGATCCAATGGCGTGCCTGCTGCCGCTGCTGCGACCACCAGTTTGGCGGCAGACATGAGAGTAGCGGATGGTGTAATCACCATGACCGGTACTACCGCTGCGGGTGGGTGGACTTCAATCTTGACGCCAGCACAAAATGCAGCTAACACCGCGATTATCTGGGGACAGACGGGCACTTGCTTGACGAACAAGGCCTGTAAGTAAGTAACGCGCAGGAGGGTGCAGCGTAGCGCACCCCAGCGTTACCAACCCAGGTTGGGCCGACGACGAAACACAGGCTCAACCCTCCAAAGCCCCGCGCATGCGGGGCTTTGTTTTTCCGCCCGCCGCAATTGCCTGTATAATCCTCCTTAAATTCCCTCCACTTATACTCAGACTGCACCGGGGCGCCTGTATCGCAATGAAAGTCTTGCTGGTTATTTCCGCCCTGGGCGCAGACCGGCCCGGCCTGCTCAAGGAGCTGGCGCAGGCCTTGATGGAGTGCGGATGCGGCATTGCCGACAGCCGCATGACGGTGCTGGGGGGCGAGTTTGCCGCGGTGCTGATGGTGACCGGCAACTGGAGTGCGGTGGCCAAGGCCGAAGGCGCGTTGCCGGGGTTGCAGGAGCGGCTGGGGCTGGCGATCAACGCGCATCGCACCGAGGCGCGCGCCAGCGAGGCACCGCTGCTGCCGTACGTGGCCGAGATCGTGACGGTGGATCGCCCCGGCATTATCTACCGGCTGGCCGATTTTTTCACCGCGCGCGGCATCAATGTCGAGGATCTCTATACCAGCGGCTACACCTCGGCCCACTCTGCCACTTCGATGTTTTCCCTGACCATGACGGTCAATATTCCGGCTGAGGTGCATATCGCCGCCCTGCGCGACGAGTTCATGGGCCTGTGCGAGGAGTTGAATCTGGATGGTGTGCTGGAGCCATTGAAGCGTTAGAACCCTGAGCCACTGCAGGGGGTGAGAATATGTTCAAGGAGGCTGTCAGATGAGCAGGATCAGTATGGGCACGGCGGTGCCGGACTTTGAGCTGCCCGCGACTGGCAATCAGCGGGTGCGGCTGTCAGGTCTGAAAGGCAAGAATGTCGTGCTCTACTTCTACCCCAAGGACAAGACCCCCGGCTGCACGCTGGAGGGGCAGAATTTCCGTGATGCTGCCAAGCAGTTTGCCAAGCTCAATACGGTGATACTCGGCGTGTCGCGCGACAGCATAAAGCTGCACGAGTCATTCAAGGAGCAGGAAGGGTTCAGTTTTGATTTGCTGTCAGACGCGGATGAAGAGGTCTGCAAGCTGTTTGATGTCATCCAGCCCAAGATCATGTATGGCAAGGAAGTGGTGGGTGTGCAGCGCAGCACCTTCCTGATCGACAAAGCCGGCATGTTGCGTCAGGAGTGGCGCAAGGTGAAGGTGGAAGGCCACGTGGACGAGGTGCTGGTGGCAGTGAAGGCGCTCAGCAAGTAACCCCTTCCTCGCCGAAGCAGGGGACGTTTGGCTTGAAGGGTGTTAACGGTTATGCCCAGAAAAGAAATCACCGGCAAGCGGCTGTTTGTGCTCGACACCAATGTGTTGATGCACGATCCGACCGCGATCTTCCGCTTCCATGAGCACGATGTCTATCTGCCGATGGTGGTGCTGGAGGAGCTGGATGCGGGCAAGAAGGGGCTGTCTGAGGTAGCTCGCAACGTGCGCCAGGTCAGCCGTTTTCTGGATGACCTGATGCATAACGCCAGCAAGGAAGAAATCGACAACGGGCTTGCGTTGCCCGCCTACAGTCAGGCCGCTGCCGCCCGCGGACGGCTGTTCTTCCAGACCCGCCGCATGCCGCTCGAATTGCACGAGGCGCTGCCCGGCCATCGCCCGGACAACAACATCCTCGGCACCGTTATCGCGCTGCAACAGGAGCACCGCGATGTCACGGTGATCCTGGTCTCCAAGGATATCAACCTGCGCATCAAGGCGGCGGTGCTCGGCGTGCATGCCGAGGACTATTACAACGACCAGGTGCTGGACGATGTCAGTCTGCTGTACCGGGGCAGCGCGGAACTGCCAGCGGATTTCTGGGACAGGCACAGCAAGGACATGACCTCGTGGCAGGAAAGCGGGCGCACGTTTTACAAGCTGAGTGGCCCGGATGTGGAAAACTGGCACCCCAACCAGTTCCTGTCCGGCACCGGCGACAGTGGTTTTGAGGCCATCGTGCGGACGCTGGAGGGCAGTGGCGCAACCATCGAGCTGGTGCGCGATTTTCTCAACCCACGCCATGCGGTGTGGGGCATCAACGCGCTCAACCGTGAGCAGAATTACGCGCTCAACCTGCTGATGGATCCGGAGATAGACTTCGTCACCCTGCTCGGCACCGCAGGTGCGGGCAAGACGCTGCTCACGCTCGCCGCCGGGCTGGAGCAGGTGCTGGATGAAAAGCGCTACAGCGAGATCATCATGACCCGGGTGACGGTGCCGGTGGGCGAAGACATCGGCTTTTTACCAGGCACCGAGGAGGAGAAGATGACACCCTGGATGGGTGCGCTGATGGACAATCTGGAGGTGCTGACCAAGTCCGACGTCGGCGGCGACTGGGGCCGCGCTGCTACCAACGACCTGCTGCGCAACCGCATCAAGATCCGCTCGCTCAATTTCATGCGCGGGCGCACCTTCCTCAACAAGTTCATTATTCTCGACGAAGCGCAGAATCTGAGCGCCAAGCAGATGAAGACGCTGATTACGCGCGCCGGACCGGGCAGCAAGGTGGTATGCCTCGGCAACGTGGCACAGATCGACACCCCCTATCTCACCGAGACCACCTCGGGCCTGACCTATGTGGTGGACCGGTTCAAGGCCTGGCACCACAGCGGCCATATCACCCTGATGCGCGGCGAGCGTTCACGCCTTGCAGACTACGCCTCCGAGGCATTGTAGAATGCCGTATCACCCAGGACAGGAGCTGCACGCATGAAGAAGGCACCCTCGCTCGGTTGGTCACTGTTGCTGGCCGGTATCGCGCTGGCGTGGCTGGGGCTGTTCCTTGCCGACGCGCTCATGTTGCTGCACTCCGCCCTGCTGCATTTTGGCGAACACATGCAGATGCTGTGGGAGTATATGGAACCGTTGCCGCAGGCGCTGGTGGTGGTCGGGTTGCTGGCAGTGGTGGCGGCACTGGGGCTGTTTATCAGCGAGCGCCGCCGCCGCAGCACACCGGGTGAGTGGTACTGAGGCAAGTCTTTTCCCGGTAGCGCGTTAGGGTTTGTCCGCCGTCTGCCCCTGCCTGTAGCTGTAGTAGAGCAGCGGTATCACCAGCAGTGTCAGCAGCGTCGAGATCAGCACGCCGCACAACAGCGAGATCGCGAGGCCGTTGAAGATCGGGTCGTCCAGGATGAACAGCGCGCCCAGCATGGCCGCAAGGCCGGTGAGCACAATGGGTTTGGCACGTACGGCACCGGCGCTGATGACCGCGTCTCCCAGCGTCACACCCGCCTGCAGTTTCTGGTTAATGAAATCCACCAGCAGTATCGAGTTGCGCACCATGATGCCGGCAAGCGCAATCATGCCGATCATCGAGGTGGCGGTGAATTGCGCGCCGAACAGGGCGTGCCCCGGCAGAATGCCGATCAGCGTCAGCGGAATCGGCGCCATGATAATGAGCGGGACGAGGTAGGAGCGGAACTGCCCGACCACCAGCAGGTAGATCAGTATCATGCCGACGGCATAGGCAATGCCCATGTCGCGGAAGGTCTCGTAGGTGACCTGCCACTCGCCGTCCCACTTGATGCCGTAACGATGCACATCCTGCGGCGCCCGGATGAAGGACTGGCGGGGGCTGATGTCGTCCAGACGGGCGCCGCCTGCCAGGGCCGCGCTGATGTCGAACATGGCATACAGCGGACTGTCGAGCGGGCCCGCCATGTCGCCCGCCACATACACCACCGGACGCAGGTCTTTGTGATAAATCGACTGCTCACGCCGGGACTCGGTGACGTGGGTGAAGTTGGACAGCGGTACCAGCGACCCGTTGGCCGCCCGTACGCGCAGGGCGAGCAAGGTGGAGAGCCGGGCCTTGTCGCCGGGGCTGAATTCGAGCCGGATCGGCACGGCATATTTGGCCTGCGCGTCATGCAGGTAGCTCACGTCTTCGCCGCCGAGCACGGTGGCGAGCGCCGCCACCACGGTTTGCGGCGTCACGCCACTGAGCGCTGCCTTTTGCTGGTCGACGCGCAGCAGCAGTTTGGGCGCGGGCGCCTCCACGCTGCTGTCGACATCGACCACGTCCGGGGTGCGCGCGAACAATTGTGTCAGCGCCTCGGCTACGCGGAGTTGCCCGGCGTAATCCGGGCCATAGACTTCCGCCAGCAGCGGCGCGCTGACCGGTGGGCCGGGCGGTACCTCGACGATTTTGACGTTGGCGCCGAAGCGGTTGCCGATGTCCTGCAACGGCGCACGCACGGCCTGCGCAATGGCGTGGCTCTGGCGCTGGCGTTGCGATTTTTCCACCAGGTTGACCTGGATGTCACCGGCATGGGCCGACTGGCGCAGGTAATACTGCCGCACCAGGCCGTTGAAGTTGATGGGCGCCGCCGTGCCGGCATAGGTCTGATAGTCGCGCACTTCCGGCACCGTGTTGAGATAGGCCCCCAGTGCATCCAGCACCCGCGCCGTGCGCTCGACACTGGTACCCTCCGGCATGTCCACCACGATCTGGAATTCGGATTTGTTATCGAACGGCAGCATCTTCATCACCACCAGCCTGGCCGCGACCAGTACCAGCGACAGCACAATCAGCAGGGCAAGCCCGGCCCACAGCCAGCGCCGCCGGGTGCGGCCGCGGGTGTTATCCAGAAAGGGCGACAGGCCGCGCTGAAACAGCCCTTGCAGCCGGGCGGCGAGGCGCGCATCCCGCGCTTCACCAGCGTGCTGATGCGTGCCCATGAGTTTCAGGCTGAGCCACGGCGTGAGAACGAAGGCGACCGCGAGCGAAATCAGCATGCCCAGGCTGGCATTGATCGGGATAGGACTCATGTACGGCCCCATGAGACCTGAGACAAAGGCCATCGGCAGCAGTGCCGCGATCACGGTGAGGGTGGCGAGGATGGTTGGTCCGCCGACTTCATCTACCGCGCGCGGTATGACTTCACGCAGACTGCCGCCGGGTGGCGGGCGCTGGCGATGAATATTTTCGACCACCACGATGGCGTCGTCCACCAGGATGCCGATGGAGAAGATGAGCGCAAACAGCGACACGCGGTTGAGTGTAAATCCCCAGGCCCAGGAGGCGAACAGGGTCAGTGCCAGCGTGACGACAACGGCCACGCCCACAATCACGGCCGCGCGCCAGCCCAGCGCGGCGAATATCAGCAGCACAACCGCGAGGGTGGCGAATACCAGCTTGGTCATGAGCAGTTGCGCCTTGTCGTCGGCAGTCGCACCATAGTTGCGCGTGACGCTGACCTCGACGCCGGCGGGAATGACGATGCCCTTGAGATGCTCGATGTGGCTGAGTATCTCGTCGGCAATGGCGACGGCGTTGGTGCCTGCCTGCTTGGCGATGGCCAGTGTGACCGCAGGCGGTGCGGCGTGTGCCTCGCTGCGATTTCCGAAGCGCACGTACTGCTCCGGTTGAGCGGGCCCGTGGGCAATGTCAGCCACATCGCGCAGATGCACCGGCGTGTGCTGGCTGAGGCCGACCACCAGCGCGCCGATGTCGTCGGCGTTGCCGAGGAACTGTCCACCCTCAATCAGGATTTCGCGGTCGTCCAGCACCTGCACGCCGGACGGCTGCGCGCTGTTGGCCGCGCGTAATGCGTGGCGCAGGTCATCCAGTGCAATGTTAAAGCCCGCCAGCCGCACCGGGTCGATGCGTACGCGCACGACTTCCGGGGCGCCGCCGACCGTGTAAATATCGCGCGTGCCGGTGATTCGTTTGAGTTCGGTCTCCAGCGTGTGCGCTATTTTCTGTAACGGATAAGCGGTGTAGGCCGGGTCTGTGCTCCACAAGGTGAGCGTGACGATGGGCACGTCGTCGATGCCTTTGGGTTTGATAAGCGGTTGCGCCACGCCGAGGTTGGCGGGCAGCCAGTCCTGATTGGAGTAGATGGCGTTGTACAGGCGTACGATGGCGCGGGTGCGGTCTTCGCCCACCTTGAATTGCACCGTGAGCACGGCGCGCCCCGGCAGCGACTGCGAGGTGATGTGTTCCACGCCTTCGATCTCGGACAGCACCTGTTCTGCCGGTGTGCTGATGAGGTTTTCAATTTCGCGCGCGCTGGCGCCGGGGTAGGCAATGAAGACGTTGGCGAAGGTGACGTCGATCTGCGGCTCTTCCTCGCGCGGTGTGACCAGCACGGCGAAGATACCCAGCAGCAACGCTGTAATGGCAAGCAGCAGCGTGAGTTCGGAGTCGACAAAACGCTGCGCGATACGGCCTGCCAGACCAAGCTTACGGGCCACGTGGCGAGTCCGCAGGCGGCTCCTTCAGCCAGCGCATGGCGCGCAACGGGTCGAGCGCAATACGTTCGTTTTCGGCCAGCCCGGCGAGTACCTCGATCTGGTCAGGCCCGGCAGGCAAGCCGATGCGGATCTGGCGCAGCGCGACCCGACTGCCCGCATCCACTACATAGACGGCGGTTATCTCGCCGCGCACCACCAGCGCCTGTGTCGGCACCCGCAGGCGGCGCTCGCTGCCGGTGATGAACAGCAGCTTGGCAAACATGCCGGGATACACCGACTCGGTGCCGGTCGGCAGTTCGGCGCGCACCTGATACACGTGGCTGGCCGGGTCGGCGTAGGGCGCGAAGGTGAGGCGGGTGGCGGTCACGGTTTGCGCCGGGGCGTCGAGTTGCACCTGCGCCTGTTGCAGCGTGCGCACCACCGCCATGTCAGCCTGCGGCACACTGGCTACGGCACGCAGTGTCTCCAGTGAATAGCCGCTCATCAAGGCCTGGCCAACGGTCACGGTCTCGCCGGTTTCGACATGACGCTGTGTGACGACACCACTGTAGGGCGCACGGATGACCGTGTAGCCCAATTGTTCGCCGGCCTGACTGATACCCGCCTGCGCTGACGCAACCCGTGCCTGTGCCGACTTCAGGTCGGCGCTGGCCTTGTCGAGGGCCGCCTTGGGCAGCAGGCGTTTTTCGTAAATCGTGCTGACGCGATCAAACTCCGCCTGGGCCTCCCGCAGGCGGGCTTCCGTCTCGCGCAGTGTGGCTTGCCCGGCAGCGAGTCCGGCGCGCTGCTCGGCGTTGCGGATGCGCAGCAGCACGCTGTCACGCGGCATGGCATCACCGACGTCGAAATAGATCTCGACCACGCGCCCGTTTACCTGCGCCGACACGGTGGATTGCCGTGTCGCTTCAATCACGGCGTCGAAGGCCTGTTCACGCGGCACTTCCCGGTAGCTTACCGTCACGGTCTCAAACGGCAATTCCGCCGCCAGCGCGGTGGAGATTCCAGCCACTGCTCCATAGCCGAGCAGGCTGGCCAGCACACCATAAGCGCGCAGGCGCTTACTCCAGCGCCAAAATGATATCCCAGTGTGTCTGCGAGAGCGGCAGGATGGAGAGGCGGTTGCCACGCCGGAGCAGCGCCAGATCGCGCAGGGCGGGGTGCGCCTTGAGTTCGGCGAGGCTGATGATGCGCTTGAGTTTGCGTTTATAGCGTACGTCGACGCGGAACCAGCGCGGGTTATCGGGCGTGCTTTTCGGGTCATGGTATTTGCTCTCCGGATTCAGCGCCGTGGTGTCAGGATACCCCGCCCGTACGATTTTCATCACCCCGGCAATGCCCGGCACGGCGCAGTTGGAGTGATAGAAAAAGGCCAGATCGCCCACCTGCATATCATCGCGCAGCATGTTGCGCGCCTGGTAGTTGCGCACGCCGTCCCAAGGCTCTGTCTGCTGCGGGCGCAGCTTGAGATCGTCGATACCGAAGGCATCGGGCTCGGATTTCATCAACCAGTAGTTCATATATTGCCTTGGGTTTTCGCACTATACTAGCGGAAAGTCGGTTTGGTGGCTGTAGCCGGATTCCTATACACTTGGCGCGATGAAAGGCTATGTCCACAGTCAGCGACGACGCATGGATGACGTGACGCTCTACCGCATGGCACGTGCCGTGATCGACACTGAGGCCCGCGCGGTGGCCGCGCTCAGCACGCGTATCGACGCGGATTTTGCGCGCGCCTGCCAGTACCTGCTCGACTGCGAAGGGCGCATCGTCGTGATCGGCATGGGCAAGTCCGGCCACATCGGCAGCAAGATCGCCGCCACACTGGCCAGTACCGGCAGCCCGGCCTTTTTTGTCCACCCGGGCGAGGCGAGTCACGGCGATCTCGGCATGATTACCGCCAAGGACGTCGTGCTCGCACTTTCCAATTCGGGTGAAACCGATGAAATCCTTACCATCGTGCCACTCATCAAGCGCCTTGGTGTGCCGCTGATCGCACTGACCGGCAATCCGGACTCCGCGCTGGCGCGCAGGGCCAGCGTGCACATCGACGTGAGTGTGGCAGAGGAGGCCTGCCCGCTCGGGCTGGCGCCGACGGCCAGCACCACGGCGGCGCTGGTGATGGGCGATGCGCTGGCAGTATCGCTGCTGGAGGCTCGCGGCTTTACCGCAGAGGATTTTGCACGCTCACACCCTGCCGGGCGTCTGGGGCGGCGCTTGCTGCTGCTGATTGGGGACATCATGCACACCGGTGACCGTATTCCGAAGGTCACGGAGCAGGCACCGCTCAGCGAGGCGCTGATGGAAATGACGCGTAAGGGCCTGGGTATGACCACGGTCGTGGACGCCGATGGCCGGTTGCTCGGGATTTTTACCGACGGTGATTTGCGCCGTGCGCTGGATCATGCGCTGGACGTACATACGACACCCATGACCCAGGTCATGACACGTGGCGGCAAGGTAGCACATGCCGACATGCTGGCCGCCGAGGCCTTGCAGCTCATGCAAAGGCACAAAATCAGCGCCCTGCCGGTGGTTGACGCAGAGCACCGGGTGGCCGGCGCCTTCAACCTGCAGGATTTGCTGCGGGCGGGTGTGGTATGAAGGATATCCTCGAAAAGGCCGCCCAGATCAAGCTGGTGGTGTTCGATGTGGACGGCGTGCTTACCGATGGCAGCCTGTATCTCGGTGACGATGGCCAGGAATACAAGGCCTTTCACTCGCGCGATGGCCACGGCATGAAGATGCTGAGGCAAACCGGCGTGCAGGTCGCGGTGATTACCGGGCGCACCTCGCAGGTGGTGGTGCACCGCATGGCCAATCTGGGCGTGGAGCATGTTTATCAGGGCCAGCTGCACAAGTTGTCGGCCTTTGAGGCGTTGATCGCCAAGCTGGGGTTGGGGGCGGAGCAAACCGCGTTTGTGGGTGATGACGTGGTGGATTTGCCGGTGATGCGCCGGGCCGGTCTCGCCATTGCAGTGCAGGACGCGCATCCTCTGGTCAAGGCGCATGCGCACTGGCAAACGCCGAGCCTGGGTGGCCGCGGCGCCGCGCGTGATGTGTGCGAACTCGTCATGGAGGCGCAGGGGCATCTTGATGCGGAAATGCAGCGCTATCTGTGATGCGGTTACCGCCTCGAGTGCACTTCAAATGGCCGGAGCGGCGCACGCTGGTGTTGATACTGATACTCGTTGTGCTGGCCTTGGTGAGCCAGTGGCTGCT
Organism: Gammaproteobacteria bacterium; assembly: GCA_030680605.1. Lineage (NCBI taxonomy): Bacteria > Pseudomonadati > Pseudomonadota > Gammaproteobacteria > Gammaproteobacteria bacterium. The sequence goes on from JAUXUQ010000019.1 coordinate 92,420, forward strand.
CAGCCTGAATGAGGCGGGACGTCAGGGCGAGGAAGCCACCCTGCGCCACGAGCCGGATTACACTATGGAGAATTTCGTTATCACCGGTATGAATGAGAGGGGTCAGCCCACACATAAGCTGCAGGCCCCGCTGATGGTCCACTATGCTGACGATGGCAGCGCCGAGTTCACGCAGCCTGCAATGACACTGTATCAGAAGGATGCGGCGCCGTGGGAGGTGCGCTCCGCGCGTGGCTGGATGTCGAAGGATCGCAAACGTATTCTGTTGCAGGGTGAGGTGCTGATTGAAAATCCGGCAGCGCCCGCGCGCGACGTGTGGCGTATTGAAACCCACGATCTCACGCTGTTGCCGGACGCGGAGTATGCGGAAACCTCAGCACCGGTCACGATTACCGGGCAGACCAGCGTCACACGGGGCGTAGGGATGCAGATATTTATCAAGGAAGGACGGCTGAAATTGTTGTCCAAGGTACGAGGCAGATATGAAGCAAAGAAACGCTAGGGCGGTACTGTTGCTGCTGGGGTTCGGGTTTGTGGGCGGCGCGCAGGCGCTGTCATCAGACAAGCAGCAACCGCTGACGATTGAGGCCGATACGGTAGAAATCGATGACAAGTCCGGGGTGAGCGTCTATCAGGGCAATGTGGTGGCCGTGCAGGGCACGCTGGAGTTGAAGGCCGATACCGTGACGATCTACAGCCCGCAGCGGGTGCTTGACAAGGTGGTTGCCGTGGGCAATCCGGCGAGTTTCAAACAGCGCCCTGACAACAAGAGCGAGGATGTGCGCGCCAAGGCGCAGCGCATGGAGTATTACGCCGACAAGGAAAAACTTATTCTGCTGGAGGGCGGGCACCTCTGGCAGGGCAAGGATGAGTTCAGCGGTAATCGCATCGAATACGATATGCGGCTCGACGTGGTGAATGCCAGCATGTCGAGCACAGGCAAGGAACGGGTGCGCATCATCATCCAGCCGCGCGACAAGGCTGTGCCCGATGGTTCCGCGCCCGCGACCAAGCCCTAAGCGCCGGGTTGATGAGCCTGCTCTCGGCCCGCCATCTGGTCAAGCGCTACAAGTCGCGTAGCGTCGTCAATGATGTCTCGATCGAAGTCAGGAGCGGTGAGGTGGTCGGGCTGCTGGGCCCCAATGGCGCTGGCAAAACCACCTGCTTTTACATGATCGTCGGCCTCGTGCCGTGCGCCAGCGGCCAGATCCGGCTGGACGAATATGACCTGACCCACTATCCCATGCATGCGCGCGCCCGGTTGGGGATAGGGTATCTGCCTCAAGAGGCGTCAGTGTTCCGCAAACTGACGGTGGCTGACAATATTTTGGCGATTCTGCAGACCCGGCCCGACCTTAGCCCGGACGAGCAGGCAGAGGTATGCAAGGACCTGATGCGCGAGTTCCATATCGACCACCTGCGCGACAGCCTGGGCCAGGGCCTGTCCGGCGGTGAGCGCAGACGGGTCGAAATAGCCCGTGCGCTGGCCGCCGACCCCAGTTTCATTCTGCTGGATGAGCCCTTCGCCGGGGTCGACCCACTCTCGGTGATCGATATTCAGGCTATCATCAATCACCTGCGCGAACGTGGTATCGGCATCCTGATCACGGACCACAAGGTGCGCGAGACCCTGGGTATCTGCGCCCGCGCCTATATCATGAATGAGGGCCGGGTGATCGCCGAAGGCACGCCGGACGCCATCCTCAGCCATGCCCATGTCAAGGAGGTCTATCTGGGGGAGCATTTCCGGCTCTGAATCGGGTATGATGGAAGTTGGCACGAGATTTGCCATGCCCTGTGTAAACCCCTCCGATAGATCGCAGGCATGGAAGACTGACTATGAAACAATCAATGCAACTCCGTCTTGGTCAGCACCTCACCATGACACCCCAGTTGCAGCAGGCGATACGCCTGTTGCAACTCTCCTCCATGGAATTGCACACGGAAATCCAGCAGGCGCTGGACTCCAACCTGATGCTGGAGCTGGACGAGGACGATAGCGCCGGGTTCGCGGCCGTGGAACAATCGGCCTACGCTACAGAGGCTCCGGCGCAGGCCGTGACGGAGGCCGCCGGAAGCGAGCACGACGGCTACGAGGGGCAGCATCAGGATCAGGCTGTGGATACGCTGTGGGAGGATGCCTATGACGTAAATACCGCCTACACGCACGCTCAGGATCCTGATAGCCGTGGCTATGAGTCCCATGACGCTGCCACGGAAAGTCTGCGCGATCACCTCGTGTGGCAGATGCGTCTGACACCGTTTTCCGATACCGACATGATGATTGCCGCCGCCATCATCGACTCCATCAGTGATAGCGGTTATCTCAACAGCAGCATCGAGGATATCCGGTCTGGCCTGCAGGGTGCGCTGGCCGAAGAGGACGTGACGCTGGATGCTATCGAGGCCGTGCTGCACCGGGTGCAGAATTTCGACCCGGTCGGCGTGGGGGCTCGCGATCTGCGTGAGTGCCTGTTGCTTCAGTTGCATCAATGTCCCAGGGGTACGCCCTGGCTGGAGCAGGCCAAACGCCTGGTTGGCGATGATCTGCCGCTGCTTGCCAGCCACGACTATGCCCAGTTACGTCGCCGTCTGGGCGTCACCGAGGATGACCTGCGCGCGATCATTGCCCTGGTGCATGGTCTCAATCCGCGTCCAGGCGAGCAGGTGACCGAGAGCCAGGCCGAATACATCACGCCCGACGTCTATGTGAAGAAGCATCGGGGTGCCTGGCAGGTATTTCTCAATCAGGGCGCAGCGCCACGCGTGCGCATCAATCACCAGTATGCCGGCCTGATCCGGCGGGCCGACAACAGCACGGACAATTCCACCCTGAAAAACCATTTACAGGAGGCGCGCTGGTTTATCAAGAGCCTGCAGAGCCGCAATGAAACCCTGCTCAGGGTCGCAACCTGCATCGTCGAGCGGCAGCAGGGCTTTCTGGAGCACGGCGAAGAGGCGATGAAACCGCTGGTATTGCGTGACGTGGCCGAGACGCTGGGCATGCACGAATCGACCATTTCACGCGTCACCCGGCAGAAATTCATGCACACCCCCCGTGGTATCTTCGAACTCAAGTACTTCTTCTCCAGTTGCGTCAGCACCGACACGGGCGGGGAGTGCTCCGCCACCGCCATCCGCGCGGTAATCAGGAAGCTGGTGGCGGCCGAGCACACGGCCAAACCCCTGAGCGACAGCAAGATCGCCGGGATACTGGTCAAGCAGGGCATTAACGTTGCACGGCGAACTGTGGCAAAATACAGGGAATCGCTGACCATCCCACCCTCTAACGAGCGCAGGCGTATGGCCTAGATTCTTCTTCCATCTTAAGGAGCCCGATCCATGAACCTCAGCCTCAGTGGCCATCATGTTGAGATTACCCCCGCCTTACGCGCCTATCTGACGAACAAGCTTGAACGTGTGCAGCGACACTTCGACCATGTGACAGACATGACCGTGGTGTTGTCGGTTGAAAAGCTGCGCCAAAAGGCCGAGGCCACCCTGCATGTGAGCGGTGCGAGCCTGCATGCGGACGCGGAGGATGGTGACATGTACGCGGCGATAGACGCGCTGGCGGACAAGCTCGACCGTCAGATCAAGAAGCACAAGGAGAAGCTTACGGATCACCACCGCTCCGAAGGCGCGCTGAAAAACCAGCAGCACAGCTAAGGGTGTTACAGGCCTCGCCATTCATGGCGAGTCTGGTTGCAGAGTCACATGCAGATTACTGACCTCATTATTCCACAACGTATCGCCTGTCGCGCCCGTGGTGCGAGCAAAAAACGCGCATTGGAGCTGTTGAGCGAGCTGCTGGCCCAGGCGGAGACCGGGCCTGACGCCCAGGAAATATTTAACAGTCTGGTCGCACGTGAGCGCCTGGGGGGCACCGGCCTGGGGCATGGCTTTGCGCTGCCGCATGGGCGGGTGCAGGGTGGGCAGCAGCCCATCGGTGCCTTTGTCCGGCTGGCCGACGGGGTAGACTTTGACGCCGCGGACAAGCAGCCGGTCGACTTGCTGTTTGCCCTGTTGGTGCCTGAGAAATGCACCGCGGAGCACCTGCAGATACTCGCCCTGCTGGCGGAGATGTTCAACGACAAGGGCCTGCGTGCCGAATTGCGGGCCGCTGACTCAAGTACAGCCCTGTACGACATTATCAGGGACTGGCGCCCCGCCGCCTGAGGCACCATGCCCCTGTGTACATCCAGTGTGACGCTGCACGGTGTGTTCATGGATATCCTGGATACAGGCGTATTGTTGTGCGGCGCCAGCGGGACAGGCAAGGGCGAGCTGGCGCTGGAGTTGATCACGCGCGGACACCGTCTGGTGGCCGACGATGCGCCGGATTTCAGGGCCGGGGGTGCCGGGGTGGCAGGCACATGTCCGCCGCTGCTGCAGGACATGCTGGAGGTGCGTGGCCTGGGGGTGCTCAATATCCGCGCGCTGTTTGGTGAGCGTGCCGTTGTGCCGGCAGCAATGCTGGCGCTCGCGGTGCGGCTGCAGTGTGCAGCACCCGGCGCACAGCGCTCGCTGACGCCGGATTACCGCGATCGCCAGGTGCTGGGCCATACCCTGCCAGAGATCGTGCTGCCGCTCCTGCCGGGACGCAATGCCGCCCTGCTGGTTGAAACCCTGGTACGTGACTTCAGGCTACGCCGGGCGGGCTATGACGCCGCCGAGGATTTCGTCCGGCGCCAGTACACGTGCCTGAGACGCGTGGGGGAGGCATGAAGCTTGTCATCGTTACCGGGCTTTCGGGCTCCGGTAAAAGCACCGCCCTGCAGTCGCTCGAGGATCTGGGGTACTACTGCATCGACAACCTGCCGGTCAGCCTGCTGCCTGCCTTTGCCGCGCAACTGGCAAAAGAGATGCAGCACGGATACGAGAATGCTGCGGTCGGCATCGACGCCCGCACCCTCGCGGATGACCTGCAGCTGGTGCCGCAGCTGCTGGAAGAAATTTCGCACAGCGGTCTGCTGTGCGAAATGGTGTTTCTGGATGCCGGCGACAAGAGCCTGCTCAAGCGTTTTAGTGAAACACGACGCAAGCATCCCCTGTCGCGCTTAGGTATGCCGCTGGCCGAGGCCATAGCCTATGAACGCAGATTGCTGGCGCCCATGCTCACGCATGCAAGCATCAATCTCGATACCAGTGATACCAATGTGCATCAGTTGCGGGAGTTGATACGCAGCCGGATGGGCAAGGTGGGGCGCAGTGTCATGGCGGTGCTGTTCCTGTCTTTCGCCTACAAAAAGGGCATACCGGCGGATGCCGATTTCGTGTTTGACCTGCGTTGCCTGCCCAATCCGCACTGGCAACAGGCCTTGCGCCCGTTGAGCGGGCTGGATGTCCCGGTTGCGGCCTATCTGGACGAGCAACCTCGGGTCGGGCAAATGCGTGTCGAGCTGGCAACCTTCCTCGAACGCTGGGCACCTGCTTTCGAGGCGGAGAATCGCAGTTATATGACGGTAGCGCTGGGGTGTACCGGCGGCCAGCACCGTTCGGTGTATATGGCACAATGTCTTGCCGATCATTTCAGCAAAATGCGCGATAATGTGCAGGTGCGACATCGAGACCTCACATGACCATTGGCCTGCTGATCATCACCCACAACCACATTGGCGATGACCTGATCGCCACGGCCACGGCCATGCTGGGCCTGTGCCCATTGTCCACCGAAGCGCTTGCGGTCACGCAGAACGCCGATCCGGAGGGTACCTTGCGCAAGGCGAGGCAGTCTGTCGAGACGCTCGATCAGGGTAACGGCGTGCTGGTGTTGACCGATATCTATGGTTCCACGCCGAGCAATATCGCCTGCCAGCTGATAGAGGGCGATCGTGTGCAAGTGGTGTCTGGCGTCAATCTGCCAATGTTGATCCGCATTCTGAATTATCCGCAGCTCAGCCTGTCGGAGTTGACCGAAAAAGCACTCTCCGGCGGCAGGGATGGCGTGTTGTGCTGCAATCCGGTGTGCGGAGAATAGGCGTTGCAACGACGTGAGGTGGTGATCTGCAACAAGCTCGGGCTGCATGCCCGCGCGGCAGCAAAGTTCGTTACCCTTGCAGCGCAATTTACATGCGAAGTGCGGTTGGTGCGCGCCGGGCGCGAGGTCAACGGTAAAAGCATTATGGGTGTAATGATGCTGGCGGCGAGTCAAGGTACCCAGCTGTACCTTGTTGCCTCCGGCGAGGACGAGCTGCAGGCCCTGGAGCAGCTGGAGCGGCTCATCGGCGAGCGGTTCGGCGAGACTGATTGAAATAGGCGTCAGATTCCAACAAAAACGGTGTAACTGCCGCTAAAGTATTGTCTCACCTGCGCGGGCCGCTTACCATGACGCCAGTAAGCGGAGACACGGCATGATGCGCGGCATCTGTGTCAAGCAAGCCCGCAACAGACCGTATCCCGGAGCACTACCAGGGCAGGGCACATGATTACCACATTTGTACTGCATGAAGGGCGTCTGGAGCAACGGCAGGTAGGCGGCATGGACGAGCTGGATCGCCAGGCGCTGTGGGTGGACATTGTCCAGCCTACGGAGGCCGAACTTGCCTGGGTGCAACAGGTCTATAATCAGGCCTTGCCCACGCCGGATGAGGTCGCCGAGATTGAGGCCAGCGCACGCTTCTATCAGGACGAAGACGGCCTCCACATCCATTCCTATTTTCTGCACGACTTCGAAGATCGAGCGCGCAACATCACGGTGGCGTTTACCCTGAATCAGGGGCGGCTGTTCACGCTGCATGACGAAGATTTGCTGGCTTTCCGTGTCTACCGCATGCGTGCCCGCCGTCAGGCCGGGCTGGCGGATGATGCCATGACGATCATGCTCAATCTGTTCGAGACCAAGGTGGAGCGGCTGGCTGACGCGCTGGAGCGCCTGCAGGTGGATCTGGAAGTGTTGAGCCAGACGGTATTCAGCACTGCGGAGAAGGACATGGGTGAGGTGTTTACCCGCATTGCGGCGAGTGAAGACCTGAATGGCACCGCCCGCCTCAGCATGATGGACAAACAGCGCACGCTGTCATTTCTGTTGCGGCGCGGGGACTTCAGCGCCGTGCAGACACAGCAGCTGCGGGAAATTCTCAAGGATATCGAATCGCTCATCGCGCATTCTGCCTTTCTGTATGAAAAGGTAAACCTGTTGATGGATGCCGGCATGGGAATGATCAATATCGAGCAGAACAAGATCATCAAGATATTCTCGATTGCGGCGGTGGTGTTTCTGCCGCCGACACTGGTCGCCAGCATCTACGGCATGAACTTCAGGCTCATGCCGGAGCTGGACTGGGAGTGGGGATATCTCATGGCCATTGTGTTGATGGTTCTGTTTGGTGCTGCGCCCTACTGGTATTTCAAGCGCAAGGGCTGGTTGTAGCCAACGCTGTTGCTGTCCGTTTCAGTGCAAACAGGTAGCTGAATTTATGCCCAATGCCTTTATCGCCCGACAGCCGATCTATGACCGCGCGCTTGACGTGATTGGTTACGAGCTGTTGTTCCGCAGTGGAGAGACCAGCCACGCGAACTTTGCCGACGCCGACCAGGCAACGTCTCAGGTCATGCTCAATGCCTTCATGGAAATTGGCCTGGAAAATATCGTCGGTGAACACCTGGCCTTCTTCAACCTCACGCGTGCTTTTATTGTCGGCCACTACAGGTTGCCGTTCCCGCCTGGCCGGGGTTGCCTTGAGATACTGGAGAGTGTCGCGATGGATGATGCCGTGGTGGCGGCGGTACGCCACCTTTCGAGCCAGGGTTATACGATAGTGCTGGATGATTTTGTCTATCACGAGAAGTTGCGTCCGTTGGTGGAAATCGCAGACATTATAAAAATCGACGTACTGGCGCAAGGTCATGTCGAGGTGCAGCGCGATGTCAGTTTGTTGCGCAAGTACGGGGCCAAGCTGCTGGCGGAAAAGGTGGAAACCCAGGAGATGCTCGATTTTTGCCGTGAGCTGGGATTTGATTATTATCAGGGTTATTTCTTCTGCAAGCCCAAGGTTATTTCTGGCAGCCGCATGCCGACCAATCGAATCGCCGCTTTACAATTGCTTGCCGCGCTACAGAACCCGGATATCAGCGTGACCGAGCTGGAAACCCTGGTGGAGCGCGATGTCGCCATGAGCTACAAGTTGATGCGCTGCATCAACTCGGCATTTTACAGTCTGCCGCGCAAGGTAGAGTCGATCCGGCAGGCTATCATCATCCTGGGTAGCCAGTGGTTGAGAACCTGGGTGAGTCTCATGGTGCTTACCAATATTGACGATAAGCCGCGTGAGTTGCTGGTCACGGCGATGGTGCGTGCCAAGATGTGCGAGCTGCTGGCAACGGCGGCGGGGCAAAAAGGATCGGAGCGTTTCTTCGTTGCGGGGCTGTTTTCGGTGCTGGATGCCCTGATGGACAGGCCGCTGGAGGACCTGCTCAAGATGTTGCCGCTGGCAGATGAGGTGAGTAATGCGCTGCTGCATTATCAAGGGCCGATCGGCAAGACGCTGAAGTGCGTGCTTGCCTATGACCGCGGGCAGTGGGATGACGTGCATTGTCCGGTCATGGATACTGCCGGCGTCGCCCAGGCCTATCTCGATTCCGTCGCATGGGCGGAGCAGGTGGGGCAGGCGTTGCTGCTTGAGAATGATGCGCCGCCCGCCGCCCGCCGTTGACCAATGTGCGGATGATGCCTATGAGTGATACCGCCCTGATTCGTGTTGAACATGTGTGGCGCTACTACAGCACGCTCTGCGCTTTGCAGGATGTGAGCTTTGAGGTGCGGCGGGGTGAAGTGCTGGGCTTCCTCGGACCCAATGGTGCTGGCAAGTCGACCACCATGCAGATTATCAGTGGTAATCTGGCGCCAACACGCGGGCGGGTGTGGATCAATGGTATTGATATCCTGGACGAGCCCAGGCGTGCCAAGGCACATATTGGTTTTCTGCCCGAGTTGCCGCCGCTCTACCGTGAGCTGACGGTGGACGAATACCTGCAATATTGCGCGCGCCTGCACCACATTCCACGGCCACGCGAACGCGCCGCGCTCGATACCGCCAAACAGCGCTGCGGACTTGCCGCCGTAGGCCGGCGCCTTGTGGGCAATCTTTCCAAGGGCTATCGCCAGCGGGTGGGCATCGCACAGGCCATACTGCATATGCCAGCGGTGGTAATACTCGATGAGCCCACGGCCGGGCTTGATCCGAACCAGATACATGAGATGCGTCTGCTGATCCGCGAGCTGAGTGCTGAGCATAGCGTCATTCTTTCTACCCACATCCTGCCTGAGGTGCAGGCGGTGTGTGATCAGGTGCAGATTATCCATCGTGGTGAACTGGTGCTGAAGGACAGTATCGAAGGTCTTGAGCGCCGCATGCAGGGTGCCAGCCTGCGTATCGGTTTGCGTCATCCACCCACGCTGTCGGTGCTGGAGGCCATTGCCGGTGTGCAGGGCGCCGAGTTGCTCGAAGACGGCGCTGTGCGCCTGCACTGCAACGGGCGGGAGGTGGCCGAGGTGCTGGCAATGCAGGCGGCGGAGCAGGGCTGGGGGCTGTACGAGCTCAGCCCGGAGCGGTTGTCGCTGGAGCAGGTATTCATGGAACTTACACGCAGCGAGCAGGCGGCCTGATGGCAATAGTGACCATAGCCGCACGTGAATTCAAGAGCCTGTTTCTGTCGCCGCTGGCATGGACGATGCTGGCCGTGGTGCAGGTCATCATGGCCTACATGTTTCTGATCCAGCTGGACGCCTTCGTGCAGTTGCAGCCGCAACTCGCCGCGCGCGAGGGCGCCCCTGGACTGACCGACATCGTGATTGCACCGCTGTTTGGCAATGCCGCTGTTGTGTTGCTGCTGGTGGCACCCCTGCTCACCATGCGCCTGATCAGCGAAGAACGCCGCTCGCAAAGTCTGGCCTTGCTGTTCAGCGCACCCATTTCGATGACCGAAATCATTCTCGGTAAATATACCGGCATCGTCGCGTTTCTCTTTGTCATGCTGGCGCTGATTGTGCTGATGCCGCTGACGCTGTTGCTTGGCGGCAATGCCCTCGATATGGGGAAGCTTGCCGCCGGCGTGATGGGGCTGGCGCTCATGATTGCAAGCTTCGCCGCGCTGGGTCTGTTCATGTCAGCCTTGACCAGTTATCCAGGCGTGGCTGCCGTCAGCAGTTTTGGTGTGTTGCTGTTATTGTGGATTATCGACTGGGCCGGCGACAAGGGGACGCCGGCCAGCGGGTTGTTTGGCTACCTCTCGCTGGTACGGCATTACGAATCATTTCTCAAGGGTGTATTCAACAGCGCGGATGTACTCTACTACCTGCTGTTCATCGTCACCTTTCTGGTGCTGGCTATCAGGCGTCTCGACGCTGACCGGTTGCAGGACTGATTCGGCACCATGCAGGTCACACCCAAATCCCAGCTCCAGATCAGGCTGCAAAACATCATCTTTGTGGTGCTGTTCCTTGGTGCCATGGGTCTGCTCGCGTGGCTCAGTACGCGTTATGTCTATCAGGCGGACTGGACCGCAGGCGCGCGTAACACGCTGTCGGCGACCAGCCAGTCACTGCTCAAGGAACTGGACGAGGCGGTACACATCACGGCCTACGCGCGCGAGGATGCCGTACTGCGCAAGCGCATCAGCGAGCTGCTGGCACGCTATCAGCGCTACAAGCCGGATTTGCAGCTCAACTTCGTCAACCCCGATACCGCACCTGAACAAACACGCGCGCTGAATATCACTGTGGACGGCGAGCTGGTGATAGAAAGCAGCGGGCGCACTGAACACCTGCAAGAACTGTCAGAGCAGGCGCTGACCAATGCGCTGGTGCGGGTATCGCGCCCGGGAGGGCGCAGTCTGGTGTTTCTCTCCGGCCACGGCGAACGTGACCCGCACGGTGAAGCCAATCATGACCTCAGCCTGTGGACGCGGCAACTGGAGAGCAAAGGCATCAAGGTGCAAACGCTCAATCTCGGTATCAACCCGCAGATTCCTGACCAGACCACGGTGCTGGTGATTGCAGCACCGCAGACCGACATTCTGCCGGGCGAGGTGCAACTGCTGCAGGACTATGTCAGACGCGGGGGTAAGCTGCTGTGGTTGGCCGATCCGGGGCCGTTGCATGGTCTTACGCCGCTGGCCGAGCAGTTGGGCGTGGAGTTTGTCACCGGGATCATCGTCGACTCCACCGCGCAGCTGCTTGGCGTAAGCCAGCCCGGATTCGTGCTGGTGGCGGAGTACGGGACACATCCGATCATACGTGACTTCCGCAACCTCACCCTGTTCCCGCGCGCGCAGGGTATCGACTGGAGGGCAGACACTGCCGGGCAGTCCACGGACTGGCGTGGCGCTGCATTTCTGGTGACTGGTGAGAGCAGCTGGGCCGAAACCGGTCCGCTTAGCGGCGCCATAGCATTCTCGGCAGAGGCAGGCGACACGCGTGGCCCGCTCAGCCTCGGCTGGGCGCTGGTACGAGAGGTGAACGAGATGGATATGGCGGCACGAGAGCAGGCCGAACAACGCATCGTGGTCATCGGCGACGGCGACTTTCTCTCCAATACCTATCTGGGCAATGGCGGCAATCTTGATCTCGGCCTGCGGCTGATCAACTGGCTGGCAGAGGATGACAGTCTGATAACCATTCGCGCCACGACCGCGCCCGACACCACGTTGCACCTGTCACCCACGGCCTCGCTGCTGATTGGCATCGGCCTGTTATTTATAGTACCGCTGATACTGCTTGCCAGCGGGTTGTTGATCTGGCTGCGGCGGCGCAGGCGCTAAGCCATGACGCCCCGTAACAGGCTGAATCTGGTATTGCTCGGCGGCGTGCTGGTGCTGGTGCTGGTGGTTGTGTATCAACCCGGCCTGCAACAACCGCCGCCGCTGGCACAGTTGACACCGCTGGTACCGGCACAGATTATCCGGATCCGCATTGAACGCAGTGCGGACGATACCATCCTGCTCGAAAAAGAATCGCCAGGCTGGGTGTTGCAGGCCCCGGTGGCGATGCCCGCCAACAACTTTCGTGTTGAGGCGGTCTTACAGACGGCTCAGGCGCCGGTGCATGCGCGCATGCAGGCGGCAGAGGTATCTCTGGCCGAGTTCAAGCTGGATCAGCCGCGCGTGCGATTGTGGCTTGATGACACCGAGATCGCCTTTGGCGGCACTGAGCCGCTCAGCGGTCGCCGTTACGTGCAGACCGGCGACAGTGTGGTGCTTATTACCGATACCGGTTATTTCGATCTGGTGGGGGATTTTACAGCGTTTGCTGATACGGCACTGCTGGCGCCGGATGCCCGCCTGACCCAGATTGATCTGCCTGCCTTGCGCCTGGTGCGCTTGCGTGAAGGTAGCTGGATGCAGGCCCCCAATCGTGCCCAAATGCCGCCTGCGTCAAATACATCAATGGACATGATCAACGCCCTGCACGACGCCTGGCGTTTGACCCGTGCCACGCAGGTGAGACCTTATGTGGCAGCGGAGCATGCAGAAACTGCGGGTGACGATATCGTGTTTATTGGTGTGGAAGGTGACGCAGTGCCATTGCGCTTCGATATCCTGAGCCGTGCGCCGGAGTTGGTGCTGGGGCGTGCCGATCTCGGTATCCAGTATCGTCTCCCGGCTTCAGCCGCCGAGCGCTTGCTCAGCCTCAGTGCCCACAGCGCACGTTGAGCCATGCCCGAATTGCCGGAAGTCGAGACCACGCGGCGCGGTGTTGCGCGTTATTGTACAGGGAAAAGAGTTGCTCGCGTCGTGGTACGGGATGCCCGGCTGCGCTGGCCGGTGCCGCAGGCACTGGTGCGCCAGTTGCCGGGGCAGGTGATTGAGGCCGTCGAGCGGCGTGGAAAATACCTGCTGTTGCGCACTCAGGCCGGCACGCTGATCATGCACCTTGGCATGTCAGGCAGTCTGCACGTAGTGTCTGCGGCGACGTGTGCACAGAAACACGACCATCTCGACATCGTACTCGACGACCAAACCTGCCTGCGGCTGCGTGATCCACGCCGCTTCGGAGCGGCGTTGTGGGCAAGGGGCGATCCGCTGGCGCATCCCCTGCTGAGCAAGCTTGGTCCGGAGCCACTGGACGAGCACTTTCATGCAGCCTATCTGTATCAGCGTGCGCAGGGACGTCGCACGGCGGTCAAGCAGTTTATTATGAACAGCCAGGTGGTGGTGGGTGTGGGTAACATCTATGCCAACGAGGCCTTGTTTTGCGCGGGCATCCGGCCCGGGAGCGCCGTCGGCAGTCTCTCACGTGCGCGCTGTGAGCGTCTGGTGCAGGCGATCCGGCAGGTACTGCAGCAGGCACTGGTGCACGGCGGCACCACGCTGCGCGATTTTCGCAACAGCGATGGCGCGCCCGGCTATTTTCAGCAGCAGCTCAGCGTGTACGGACGTGCCGGACTGCCCTGCCCGGTCTGTGGGCGGCGCGTGCGGCTGCTCAGGCAGGGGCAGCGCGCCACCTACTATTGTGCGCGATGCCAGCGGTAGGCCGCGTTGGGCACAAACCGACACCTGCACCGGGTGGAGCATTGCAAGCGGGGAGGGTTGTTGGATAGGGGCATTCCGCAATGCCCCTATCCCGGTTACAGGGTTATTGTTTTTATTTTAAATGTTCAACGACTACTTGACGACGACCTTGGTGGCCTGCATCCCTTTGGGGCCACGGGTGGCTTCAAACTCTACCTGCTGGCCTTCGGCCAGCGACTTGAACCCTTCGCCTTGCACGGTGGAGTAGTGTACGAAGATATCATCACCCCCATCAGTGGGTGAGATGAATCCGAAGCCCTTGGAGTCGTTAAACCATTTCACAGTACCATTTTTCATGACTATCTTTACTCACAAATTGAGCGGAGAACCGCCGGATTAAATTCCCGCAACCGAAAATATGTCCAGGGCCGCAGGTACTTTTACACATCAAAAATAAGGTGTGTTGGGCCGGATGGTAAAGGATGTTGCTGTCAAACACAAGCAATGGCAGGGGCGCCGTTGGCGCGCTTTTCAGGCGCGCTCGAAGGGAAATGCAATGACTTCGTTGATGTGGGAATAGCCGCCTGCCAGCATCAATAGCCGGTCTATACCCAGTGCTACACCCGCGCAGGCTGGCAGGCCATGGGCAAGCGCTGAAAGCAGGTGCTCGTCTATCGGCACCGGTGGCAGGCCGCAAGACGTACGCTGATTATTCTCGTGCTCGAAGCGTCGACGCTGCTCCACGCTGTCACCAAGCTCATGAAAGCCATTGGCCAGTTCAATGCCATTGATATAAAGCTCAAACCGTTCTGCCAGCGCATGCGCCTGCCCCGGCCCCGCTGGGCGAACGCGCGCCAGTGCCGCCTGCGAGGCTGGATAGTCGTAGATGAAGTGCAGGCAGTCGGGCCGAAGCTGCGGGATGACGCTATGGGTGAGTAACAGGTCCAGCCAGGAATCCCGTTCATGGGGGCTATGCCCGGCCATGGCCACACCGTGGCCGAGCGCACACGCTTGCAGTTCGGCGACGCTCGCCGTATGCGGGTCGATGCCGGCGTGGTGCTGGAACAGTGAGCCGTAGGGGGTGCGCTCACTGTCAGTTAATTGCAGCATAGGCAGGTAGGCAATGAGTGCGGCGACCTCATCCATCAGTGCATGGTGATCGTAGTCGGGACGATACCATTCCAGCAAGGTAAATTCCGGGTTGTGCCAGCGACCGTATTCGCCATCACGGAATGCCTTGCTGATCTGGTAGATCGCTCCGCTACCGGCTGCGAGCAGACGCTTCATGGCAAACTCAGGCGAAGTGTGCAGGTACAGGGGTGTTCCCTGGGGTGCCAGGGGCCCGGTGTAGCGGGTTACCAGGCTGTGCAGCTGCGGGGCGGTGCTGGCGGCATGCGCAAGCACCGGGGTATCGATTTCGAGCACACCGCGTGCCGCGAAAAAGTCACGTATCGCAGTGACAAGCTGCGCCCGCAGGCGCAGGGCCTCAAAGGTGGCGGCGGGTTGCCAGTGTGGAGGCGAATTCAACCGAACCGGTCATTCCTTGACGCGTGATACATACTCGCCAGTACGGGTGTCCACCTTGAGCAGTTCGCCAATTTCGATGAATAATGGCACTCGTACCACAGCGCCCGTTTCGAGCGTAGCCGGTTTACCGCCGCCGCCCGAGGTGTCACCGCGCAGGCCGGGATCCGTATCGGTGACCCGGAGTACGACAAAGTTGGGCGGGGTCACCAGCAAGGGCTGGCCATTCCAGAGCGTAACGGTACAGGTATCCTCCTCTTTGAGCCATTTTTTTGCATCACTGACTGCGTTACTATCTGCGATGTGCTGCTCGAAACTGTCCGGGATCATGAAGTGCCAAAACTGGCCATCACTATACAGATACTGCATTTCAGTATCGACGATGTCTGCGCCCGGCAGCGTGTCACCTGATTTGAAGGTGCGTTCTATCACGCGCCCGGTCTTGAGATTGCGTATCTTGACGCGGTTGAAGGCCTGTCCCTTGCCAGGCTTTACGAACTCATTCTCGACGATGGCGCAGGGATCATTGTCCAGCATCACCTTGAGACCGCTTTTGAATTCATTGGTACTGAAGGTAGCCATCGTGTTGTATGCCTCTGCATAATCCCAAGTGTGAAAATAGTACTGACAAGTTTATCAGGAAGTCTACACTATCCGGTATATCTCCCGCCGTTACGGTCGGTGAGGCTGGGGAGTGTGATGCCGTATGCCGGAATCAGGGTGCAGCAGCCCCCAGGCTGCAAACCGTGCGGCTGACATGAGTGCACAGGCCAAGACACGGCTGCCGCCAGCATGCTGGCAGCGCGAACTGGCGCAGGCCGTGAGTGATCCGTTGCAGTTGGCGCAGATGCTGGAACTGCCAGCCAGCCTGGCATTGGATGGACTGCTGGGGGCTGGCAGCTTCTCGCTGCGCGTGCCGCGCGGTTATGTGGCGCGCATGCGCAAGGGTGATGCGCACGATCCGCTGCTGCGCCAGGTGCTGCCTGCAGCGGCGGAGGCGATAGAAACAGCAGGGTTCCGCTACGACGCCGTGGGTGACCTCGGTGCCATGCCGGTGCCCGGGCTGCTGCACAAATACCGGGGCCGGGTGCTGCTGGTGACGACCGGGGCCTGCGCCATCCATTGCCGCTATTGTTTCCGTCGTCACTTCCCCTATGCAGATGCCAACCCGGCGCAGGAGCAATGGATCCCGGCGCTCGACTATATCGCGGCCGATACCAGCCTGCGCGAAGTGATACTGAGCGGTGGCGACCCGCTGAGCCTCAGCGACACGCGTCTGGCAAGCTTGTCCAGGGCGTTGCAGCCTATCGCACATCTTGAGTATTTGCGTCTGCATACCCGCCTGCCGATTGTGTTGCCTGAGCGGGTAGATGATGCCTTGCTGGAGTGGCTGAGTGAGAGTCGGCTCAGGCCGGTGATGGTGGTGCATGCCAACCATGCGAATGAGATCGATGATGCGGTGCGGCATGCACTCAGGCGCCTGACAGCGGCAGGCGTGACGTTGTTCAACCAGTCGGTGCTGCTTGCCGGGGTGAACGATTCGGCAGAGGCGCTGGAGGACCTGAGTCAGTCCCTGTTCGGTGCCGGTGTAACGCCGTATTACCTGCACCTCATGGACAGAGTGCAGGGTGCGGCGCATTTCGAGGTGAGTGAGGCGCGGGCGCATGACCTGATGCACCGGCTGCGCACACGTCTGCCCGGCTACCTCGTGCCGCGCCTGGTGCGAGAGCAGTCAGGTGCCCCTTTCAAGCTGGTGCTGGCATAAGCCGCATGTAATACTGTTTCATCAATAGAGTATTACCCAAGATGAAAAAAGAAAACACAGTTCGCCTGCTCGTCGTTGAGAGCTCCTCTGATCAAACCGAGATGACAGCCAACCTGCTGCGTCGTGCCGGCCATGGCGCGCAGGTGACACGGGTGGAAAAGCTGGAGGATATTCGGGCAGAGCTGGCACAACAGACATTTGATCTGATCATCAGCCTTCCCGGGCCGGCAAAACTGGACGTGCAGCAGGTGCTTACGCTGGTGCACGAAGAGGGCCTGGACATCCCGCTGATAGTGGTTACCCGGGGGGGCGAAGATCAGGAGGCAGGGCTTGAGGCATTGCGTAATGGTGCGCGCGACCTGGTACAGCAGGATCAGCCTGAGCGGTTGCAGCTCGCCATGCTGCGTGAGCTTGCCGATCTCAAACTACGCCGCAATCATCGCGTGTGTGAGGCATCACTGCGGGAGGCGGAAAAACGTAATTGTCAGTTGCTGGACAGTTCGCGCGATGCGATCGCCTATGTGCATGACGGCATGCATATTTACGCCAATGCCGTCTACCTGTCACTGTTCGGCTATGTCAGCGCCAAAGAGCTGAAAGGTGTGCCGGTGATGGATATGGTGGCAGCAGCGGATCATGCACGTCTCAAGGATTTTCTGCGCAATTACAGCAAGCATGGCCCGTCTGGCGAGCTGGAGTTGCTGGGGCGGCATAGCGGTGGCATGGAGTTCAAGCTCAAGATGGAGTTCAGCGCCATCAAGGTGGAGGGTGAGACATGCACGCAAATCACCATACGGGATCTGTCGCAGAACCAGGAGTTACAGGAGAAGATCAAGCAACTGAGCAGACAGGATTTGCTGACCGGACTCTATAATCACCGCTATTTCATGGAGGAACTGGAGCGTGCGGTTGCCCAGGCAAAGAACGGTGAGACGGGTACGATGCTCTATATAGGCATCGATAGCCTGCCGAACATCAAGGAAAGCCTTGGAATCTCGGCCAGCAATATGGCGTTGGGAGATATCGCCAGGCTGATACACGGGAAGCTCGGCAACGCCGGACTGGCTGCACGCCTCAGTGATGAGGTGTTTGCCATCCTGCTGCCAAAAGTGGACATCGCGCGGGCGCAGAAATTGGCAGAAACCCTGCGCAAGGCTGTTGAGGCTACCGTGTTTGAGGCTGACGCCCAGCCGGTTTCTCTCGCATGTACTGTTTGTGCCTGCGCCCTCAGTGATGACATCACCAGCAGTCGCGAACTGTTGCTTGGTATTTCACGCGCCTGTGTGACATATCAGAACGCTGGCGACAATCGGGTACATGTATACAACCCGGTGGCGGAGGCACGCGTCATACGCGAGAAGATACGCCATTGGACGGTACAGTTACAGGCGGCAATCGACAGTAACCGCTTTCGCCTCCTGTATCAGCCTATTATCAGTCTGCGCGGTGGCACTGATGAAAACTACCAGGTATTGTTGCGCCTGCTCGATGAGCAGGGCAACGAAATGCGGCCCGAGCAGTTCATGCCGGACGCAGAACAGGTAGGATTAATGGGTGCGATAGATCGCTGGGTGATAGAGCGTGCGGTCAAGTTACTCGCCGCACGGCGGCAGGCAGGGCACAAGACCAGCTTCTTCATCAAGCTGTTTGTGGACACGATGGCAGACAAGGCATTGCTGCCCTGGATCAGTCAGACCATCGAGGCCGCAGGCCTTCCCGGTGCGGGGCTGGTATTTGAGGTGCGCGAGACTTCTGCGGCTAATAATCTCAGGGAGGCAAAGGAGTTCGTCAATGGCCTGCAACAATTGCAGTGCCGCTTCGCGACTAACCACTCGCCTTCAGGCAACGGAGGCGCCAGTTTTGGTTACCTTAAACATCTGCCGGTGAATTATATCAAGCTCAACGGTGCGCTCATGCAGGGCTTGCTGGTCAAGCCTGATAATCAGGCGACAGTAAGGATGGTCAATGAAGCCGCCCACGGCGCGAAGATTCTCACGGTGGCCGAGTGCGTGGAGGATGCTGCAACACTGGCGCTGTTGTGGCAATACGGGGTTGATTATGTGCAGGGCTACTATTTCCAGCAGCCCAGCGAGACCTTGACCTACGATTTTGCGGCCGATCAGAACTGAGCAGGGCCGCATGGGATCCGCCCCTGAGCGGGGTGGATATTGTCGGTGTGACTCAGTCCAGCAGGTGTGATACCAGGCCATCCGCCAGCTTGGGCTCGAACCAGGTTGATTTAGGCGGCATCATCTCGCCGGCATCGGCTACTGCCATCAGGTCCGCCATGCGGGTGGGATAGAGCGAGAATGCGACGGCCATCTCGCTGCTGTCAACACGCTTGATGAGTTCGGACAGGCCACGGATACCGCCGACAAAATCGATGCGCTTGTCACGGCGCGCATCATGGATGCCCAGCACGGGTTCTATAAGGTGTGTCGCCAGCAGACTGACATCGAGCTTGGCTACCGGATCCCGCACCGCCAGCAAGTCGCTGTTCAAGGTCAGGCGATACCATTGCCCCGGCAGATACATGCCGAATTCACCGGCGCCCGCAGGCTTTACAGGTACGCTGCTGGTCTGTACGCTGAAGCATTGTTCCATCTGGCGCAGGAAATCCTCGCGCGTCAGGCCATTCAGGTCTCGCACCACGCGGTTGTAATCGAATATCTGCATCTGGTTGTCGGCAAACAGCACCGAGAGGAAGTAATTGTAGCTCTCGACGCCTGTGTGCCCGCTATTGTTGGTACGGCGGCTGGCCGCGATGCGTGAAGCCGATGCGGCCCGGTGATGGCCATCGGCAATGTAGAGCGTGGGTACGGCCTCAAATGCCGCGCCGAGGCGCAGACTGGGTTCTGTGTCGCGTACCACCCACAGCATGTGCCTGATGCCGTCGTCGGCGGTGATGTCAATCTCGGGCGCCTCGCTGCAGATGCCGTCGAGGATGGCATCGATGGCCACTGCATGGCGGTAGGTCAGCAGCACCGGGCCGGTTTGGGCATTGAGTGCGTCTATCTGGCGCACGCGGTCATCTTCCTTGTCGGGGCGAGTGAGCTCATGGCGCCGTATGTGGCCATTATCGTACGCTGCGACCGATGCAGCGGCCACGATACCGGTCTGGGTGTGGTTACCCATCACCAGCCGGTACACGTAGTAACAGGGCTTTTTGTCGCGTTGCAATATCCCCTGCTTGATGAGCGCGGCGAAATTTTCCGCGCCCTTGGCATAGACCGCCGGATCATAGGGATCGATGTCCGGCGCCAGATCGATTTCCGGCTTGGAGATGTGCAGAAAGCTGTAGGGACGATTCTGGGCGCGTGCGCGGGCCTCAGCGCTGTTTAATACGTCATACGGTGGTGCTGCGACGGCCGCGGCAAACTCAGGCGCCGGGCGCAGCCCGGCGAAACTTCGAATCAATGACACACACGCCCCCTGTCTGAAAAATAATGAACGATGATGCGTGTTATGCCGACACGGCGCCCGACTGCAGGGCGGCAATGCGCTCCTCCAGCGGCGGGTGGCTCATGAACAGGCGCTTGAGACCGTGGCCGAGGCCACCGGCAATGCCAAACGCGGCCAACTGATCCGGGAGTTGTGCCGGGCTGTGGGCCTGTTGCAGGCGCTGCAATGCCGCCACCATCTTGTGTCGCCCGGCAAGCGTGGCACCGCCATGGTCGGCGCGGTATTCGCGCCAGCGGCTGAACCACATCACTATCATGGAGGCGAGGATGCCGAGTACGATCTGGGCGATGATGGTGGTGATCCAGTAGGCTGGCCCGTAGCCGCGCTGGGTCTTGAACACCACACGGTCGACGACGTGCCCTACCACGCGCGAGAGCACGATCACGAAGGTATTGATCACGCCCTGAATCAGCGCCAGTGTCACCATGTCACCGTTGGCGACATGGCTGACTTCGTGCGCCAGGACGGCCTCGGCCTCGTCGCGGTTCATGGCCTGCAACAGGCCGCTGCTGACCGCTACCAGTGCGTTGTTGCGCGACATGCCGGTGGCAAAGGCGTTGATATCGGGGGCGTTGTAGATGGCGACCTCCGGCATGCCGATGCCGGCACGCTGGGCCTGACGGCGCACGGTATCGACCAGCCACGCCTCGGTTTCGTTGGAGGGCCGCTCGATAACCACGGCGCCGGTCATGCGTTTGGCGCTCCATTTGGAGATCGCCAGTGATATGAATGAGCCGCCCATGCCAATCACGGCCGCCATCACCAGCAGGGCATTCATGTTCAGACCGGCGCCCTGCTCATCGAGCATGCTGTCAATGCCAAGCAGCCGCAGAACGATGCTGAGTACCAGCAAGATGGCGATGTTGGTAATCAGAAACAGCGCAATACGCTTCATGTTCGTTTTCCTTGGGAGTGGGTAGGTGGTTGCTGCATTAGATGGGGTAGACGAGGCACAAGTTCAAGGGGACTCAAGCCCCCAGCCGTGAGGCCGCTATATGGGTTATAGCAAGGTTACTCTCCCAAAGCCTTACTGCATTTTATCAGGCTGGGCAGGTTCCAGCCTGTTTTTTTATCGCGTGTACCCTCGCTGCTATGGTTGCCGGTCTCCGGCGGCGATTCTCTCCACCCGCTGAAAGCCACGCGGCAGCTTCAGTCCGCGTCGACCACGCTCCGCCTGGTAGTGGGTCAGGTCGGCGGGCTTGAGCGTCAGGTGGCGTTGACCGGCATGCAGCGTCAAGGGGGTGCCTGCGGGCAGCGCGGCCACGGCCACCACGAATTCGCTACGCTCTGCGCGCCGCGCCGTGGGTATGCCAATGATCTTGATGCCTTTGCCCTTGGCGAGTTGCGGTAGTTCGGCCAGCGGATGTAACAGCAGATGTCCTTCGCGTGTTACGGCGGCGACCCGGTCGCTTTGCAGGTCGGTGACGCGCGCAGGCGCCAGCACGGCTGCTCCCTTGGACGGGTTCAGTACCGCCTTGCCGCTCTTGTTTTTGCTGTAGAGGTCACCGAGCCTGGCAACGAAGCCATAGCCGGCATCGCTGGCAAGCAGGAAAAGATCGTCGGGATTCCCCAGCATGACCCCGGTGAAGGTCACGCCCGGTGGCGTTTGCAGCCGCCCGGTGAGCGGCTCGCCCTGACTGCGGGCCGAGGGCAGGGTGTGGGCGGGCAGGGTGTAGCAGCGGCCGCTTGCGTCCAGAAACACGGCAAGTTGGTTGCTGCGCCCGCGGGCCTCGGCCTGGAAGGCATCCCCGGCCTTGTAGCCCAGCTCGCGCGCATTGATGTCGTGGCCCTTGGCCGCCCGCACCCAGCCCTGAGTGGAAAGCACCACCGTCACGGGTTCAGTGGGGATCAGCTCGGTCTCGGCGATCGCCTGCGCCGCGGCACGTTCCACCAGTGGCGAGCGACGGGCATCGCCGTAGCGCTCGGCGCACTCTGTCAGTTCATTGCGGATGAGCGTTTTCAGACGCGTCTTGGAGGCCAGCGTCTTTTCCAGAGTACTGCGCTCGGTGGCGAGTTCTTTCTGTTCGGCCGTGATTTTGACCTCCTCCAGTTTGGCGAGGTGGCGTAACTTCAACTCCAGAATCGCCTCGGCCTGCGCGTCGCTCAGTTTGAAGCGCTTGATCAGTACCGGCTTGGGCTGGTCTTCACGGCGGATGATGGCGATGACCTCATCGATATTCAAAAACGCAATCAGCAGGCCGTCGAGCAGGTGCAGGCGCGCGAGTACCTTGTCGAGGCGGTATTGCAGGCGGCGACGCACCGTTGTGATGCGGAATTCCAGCCACTCCACCAGCACCGCGCGCAGATTTCTCAGGCCCGGGCGGTTGTCGAGGCCGATCATATTCATATTAACGCGGTAGCTGCGTTCAAGGTCGGTGGTGGCGAACAGGTGCGCCATCAGGGCTTCCACATCCACGCGATTGGAGCGGGGTGTAATCACCAGCCGGGTCGGATTTTCATGGTCGGATTCGTCGCGCAGGTCTTCTACCAAGGGCAATTTTTTGGCCAGCATCTGGCTGGCGATTTGCTCCAGTACCTTGGCGCCGGAGGCCTGGTAGGGCAGGGCAGAGATGATGATGTCGCTGCCTTCGATTTCATAGCGCGCACGCAACCGTACCGAGCCGGTGCCGGTTTCGTACAGGCGCAGGAGATCCGCGCGGGGGGTGATGATTTCGGCGTCGGTGGGGAAGTCGGGGGCCAGCACATGCTCGCACAGTTGCTGTACGGTCGCCTTGGGTTCATCCAGCAGACGTATGCAGGCCTGGGCCACCTCGCGGGCATTGTGCGGCGGGATGTCGGTGGCCATGCCGACAGCAATGCCGGTGGCGCCGTTCAGCAGCACATTGGGCAGACGTGCGGGCAGAAGCACGGGCTCATCAAGGGTGCCATCGAAATTCGGTACCCAGTCCACAGTGCCCTGCCCCAGCTCAGCCAGCAACAGCTCGGCGTAGGGCGCAAGACGAGCCTCGGTGTAGCGCATGGCGGCAAATGCGTGCGGGTCATCCAGCGAGCCCCAGTTGCCCTGGCCATCAATCAGTGGGTAGCGATAGGTGAACGGCTGTGCCATCAGGGCCATGGCTTCGTAACAGGCGGTATCGCCGTGCGGGTGGAATTTGCCCAATACATCACCCACGGTGCGGGCAGATTTCTTGTACTTGGCGGTGGCGGACAGCCCAAGTTCTGACATGGCGTAGACGATGCGCCGTTGCACCGGCTTCAGGCCGTCCGCGATGTGCGGCAGGGCACGATCGAGAATCACGTACATGGAATATTCCAGATACGCCTTCTCGGTAAAGGTGGCGAGCGGCAGGCGCTCGACGCCTTCGTAGTCCGGTGCGAGGGTTTTGGTCATGGTTTGCGGCGTCCTGTTTGGAATGGCTTATGCTTCGCTACACGGAAAAACAGGGTGGTATCACGTTTAGCGCAAGGATACAGCCGTGTACGGTAGGCAATCAACGTGCCTGCGGCCGGGCCTGCTGCCGTTACCGCTGGGAGGGTACCGCAAACCGCTGATCTGTGCGTGGGACGTGCCGGGGGCTGGAAAAAGAGGGGCGTGGTTACGGGTGGTAGCGCGCACTGAGTTCATGCACCGCAGCGATGAACGCTGCCGCATGTTCGGGGTTGACATGCTGATGAATGCCGTGGCCGAGGTTGAACACATGTCCGCTGCCACTGCCATAACTTGCCAGTATGGTCTCAACTTCGTCACGGATGCGTGTCGGCGCAGCGTACAGTACCGAAGGATCCATATTGCCCTGCAGGGCGACCTTGTCACCCACGCGCTTGCGGGCATCGGCGAGGTCGGTGGTCCAGTCCACGCCCAGGCCGTCGCAACCGGTGGCAGCCATCGCCTCCAGCCACTGACCGCCGTTCTTGGTGAACAGGATGACCGGTACCCGGCGGCCTTCATGTTCGCGTGTCAGGCCGCTTACAATCTGTTGCATGTAACGCAGCGAGAATTCCCTGTAGTCACGCGGCGTGAGTACCCCGCCCCAGGTATCGAATACCATGACCGCCTGTGCGCCCGCTGCAATCTGCGCGTTGAGATAGGCGGTGACGGCGCGGGCGAGCACGTCCAGTAACTGGTGCATGAGCTTTGGTTCATCGAACAGCATGCGCTTGACGTGGGCGAAGTCCTTGCTGCCTGAGCCTTCCACCATGTAAGTGGCGAGCGTCCACGGGCTGCCGGCGAAACCAATCAGCGGTACGCGACCATCCATCTCGCGGCGAATCAGACGTACCGCGTCCATCACATAACGCAGCTCGCCTTCCGGGTCAGGCACAGCCAGTGCAGCGATGTCCTCTGCTGTGCGTACCGGTTTTTTGAAGCGCGGGCCTTCGCCTTCGGAAAAATACAGACCCAGCCCCATCGCATCGGGAATGGTGAGGATGTCGGAAAACAGAATGGCGGCATCCAGCGGAAACCGGTCCAGGGGTTGCAGCGTGACTTCGCAGGCCAGCTCGGGGGTCTTGCACAGCGTCATGAAGTCGCCGGCCTTCTGGCGGGTGGCGCGATACTCGGGCAAGTATCTGCCGGCCTGGCGCATCATCCACACGGGGGTGACATCCACGGGCTGACGCAACAGGGCGCGCAGAAAACGATCGTTTTTGAGTTCAGTCATGAGCAGGGGGTGAGCGCCGTCGTTATACGTCGAGATAATCCAGTATCCCCTGGGCTGCTTCGCGGCCTTCGAACACCGCGGTCACGACCAGGTCCGAGCCGCGCACCATGTCACCGCCGGCAAAGATTTTGGGGTGGGTGGTCTGATGTTTGAAGGTTGCTTTGGCGGGGGCCTGGACGCGATCCTGTGCGTCCAGCTGGACGTTGAGGTCTGCGAGCCACGCTGCCGGGTTGGGACGAAAACCGAAGGCGATGATGACGCGGTCGGCAGGGATGATTTTCTCGCTGCCCGGTATCGGTTGAGGGGCGCGGCGTCCTCGTGCGTCGGCGGCGCCGAGTTCGGTAGTTACCACCTTCACGCCTTCCACTTTGCCCTTGCCCACGATCTCAACCGGCTGCCGGTTCCACAGGAATTGCACACCTTCTTCCTTGGCGTTGGCCACCTCACGGCGGGAGCCCGGCATGTTGGCTTCGTCGCGCCGGTAGGCGCAGGCAACGCTGGCCGCACCCTGCCGGATCGCGCTGCGGTTGCAGTCCATGGCCGTGTCGCCACCGCCCAGCACGACCACGCGCTGGTCTTTCATGTCGATGAAGTCGGCCGGGGTTTTTTCAAAACCCAGTGGCCGGTTGATGTTGGCGATGAGGTAGGGCAGCGCTTCATAGACGCCGGGCAGGGTCTCGCCCGGGAAACCGCCCTGCATGTATTTATAGGTGCCCATGCCGAGAAACACGGCGTCGTATTCATCGAGCAGTTGCTGGCAGGTAATGTCCTTGCCGATTTCAGTGTTGAGGCGGAATTCAACACCCATGCCTTCCAGCAGCATGCGCCGCGTCCGCACCACGTGCTTTTCCAGTTTGAATTCGGGAATGCCGAAGGTGAGCAGGCCGCCGATTTCGGGGTTGCGGTCATAGACCACGGCCTGTACGCCGTTACGCGTGAGGATGTCGGCGCAGCCGAGACCCGCCGGGCCTGCGCCGATGATGGCGACGCGTTTGCCGGTTTTTACGATGCCCGACATGTCGGGCCGCCAGCCCTGTTTCACGGCCTCGTCGGTAATGTATTTCTCGATCGAGCCGATGGTGACGGCGCCGAAGCCGTCGTTGAGGGTGCAGGCGCCTTCGCACAGGCGGTCCTGCGGGCACACGCGTCCGCATACCTCGGGCAGGGAGTTGGTCTTGTGTGACAGCTCTGCGGCTTCAAACAGGTTGCCTTCCTCAATCAGCTTCAGCCAATTCGGAATGTAGTTGTGTACCGGGCATTTCCATTCGCAATAGGGGTTGCCGCAGGCCAGGCAACGCCCGGCCTGTTCGCCCGCACCCTTGGCATCGAACTGGCCGTAGATTTCATTCGACTTGTGGATACGGATGACGGCAGGTGTCTTGGGCGGATCGGTGCGTGGAATGTCGAGAAACTGGAAGTGATTCGGCATGGTCAGTAGTCTTGTTTCAGTGGGCGTGTGAAACGGCCGCGCCGGTAGCGCGCACCGGACGTGCGTGGGCGCGGATCGGTGCATCGTGGATGGAGGCCGGGCGCGGCGCGAGCAGTGTGTCGAGCGCTGCGGCCTGGGCCTTGACCAGCCAGAACTTGTCGGCATATTCGGTAAAATTATCCAGCAGGCGCTGGCCCCAGGCGCTGTGGGTCTCGCTGACGAATGCCTCGATCAGTTGCCGTAAATGAGCGCAGTGTGCCTCCAGTGTGCTGATCCGGTGGGTGTCGATGAGTTCGGGGTTGTAGCGCACACTGAACTGGTCGTCGAGATCGAGCACATAGGCAAAGCCACCGGTCATGCCGGCGCCGAAATTGAGGCCGGTGGGGCCGAGCACGACGACTTCACCGCCGGTCATGTATTCGCAGCCGTGATCGCCTATGCCTTCCACCACGGCGCGAGCGCCGGAGTTGCGCACGGCGAAGCGTTCACCGGCCAGACCGGCGGCGTACAGCTTGCCGCCGGTGGCGCCATACAAACAGGTGTTGCCAATGATGGTCGTTTCATTGGACTTGAAGTGGCTGTTGCGCGGCGGATGAATCACAATCTTGCCGCCCGCCATGCCCTTGCCGACGTAGTCATTGGCGTCGCCTTCCAGTATCAGATGCAGTCCGCCGGCATTCCATACGCCGAGGCTCTGGCCCGCGCTGCCCGTCAGATGCAGGGTAATAGGGGCTTCATGCATGCCCTGGTTACCGTGACGACGTGCAATCTCGCCCGACAGGCGCGCGCCGATCGAGCGGTGGATGTTGCGTATCTTGTAGTTGAAGACGCCGCCGCGCTTGTGCTCAATGGCATCGAGTGTATCGCTGACCATGTGCTCGGCCAGCTCGCCCTTGTCGAACGGCTCATTGCGCTCTGTCAGGCAGTATTGCGGCGCCGTGTCGGGCACGCCGGCCTTGGACAACAGCGGTGTGAGGTCAAGCCGCTGTTGCTTGGGGGTGGTGCCGGGCAGGATGCGCAGCAGGTCGGTGCGACCTATGAGATCGGCCAGGCGACGCACACCGAGCCGTGCCAGCCACTCGCGTGTTTCGCGTGCAACAAAACGGAAATAATTTTCCACCATCTCGGGCAGGCCGATGAAGTGTTCCTTGCGCAGACCATCGTGTTGGGTGGCGATGCCGGTGGCGCAGGTGTTGAGATGACAGATGCGCAGATACTTGCAGCCCAGCGCGATCATCGGCGCAGTGCCGAAGCCGAAGCTTTCCGCGCCCAGCATGGCGGCCTTGACTACATCGAGACCGGTCTTGAGGCCGCCGTCGGTTTGCAGCCGCACCCGGTCGCGCAGGTTGTTGGCGCGCAGCACCTGATGGGTTTCCGACAGGCCGAGTTCCCACGGGCTGCCGGCGTACTTCACCGAGGTGAGCGGGCTGGCGCCGGTGCCACCATCGTAACCGGAAATGGTGATCAGGTCGGCATAGGCCTTGGCGACACCGGCGGCGATGGTGCCGACACCGGCCTCGGCGACCAGCTTCACCGACACCAGTGCGTCGGGATTGACCTGCTTCAGATCGAAGATGAGTTGCGCCAGGTCTTCGATGGAGTAGATGTCGTGGTGTGGCGGTGGCGAGATGAGTGCCACCCCGGGGCTTGAGTAACGCAGTTCGGCGATCATCTCGTTCACCTTGCCGCCTGGCAACTGGCCGCCCTCGCCGGGTTTGGCACCCTGCGCGATCTTGATCTGCAATACCTCGGCATGCACCAGATAGGTCGGTGTGACGCCGAAGCGGCCAGCGGCGACCTGCTTGATCTTGGAGGTCTTCTCGGTGCCGTAACGGCTTGGGTGCTCACCACCCTCACCGGAGTTGGAGCGACCGCCCAAGCGGTTCATGGCGATTGCCAGTGCTTCATGGGCCTCGGGCGAGAGCGCACCCAGCGACATGCCGGCGCTGTCGAAGCGCGGCAAGATGTCCTGTTCCGGTTCCACTTCGTTGATGGGGACGGGTGTGAGGTCGTCGCGCAATACCAGCAGGTCACGCAGGGCCGAGGCGGGACGCTCATTGACCAGCTGTGCGTACTCCTGGTATTTGGTGTAGTCGCCGCTCTTGACCGCAGCCTGCAGCGTGATAACCACGTCCGGATTGTAGGCGTGATATTCCCCGCCATAGATGAACTTGAGCAGCCCACCCTGGCTCAGGGTCTTGCGCGGATTCCAGGCGTATTTCGCCAGCCAGCGCTGGTCGGATTCGAGCTCGGAGAAATCGGTACCCTGCAGCCGGTTCACCGTGCCACGGAAGCAGAGTTCCACGACCTCGCTGTGGAGGCCGACGGCCTCGAACAGTTGCGCGCCGCGATAGCTGGCGATGGTGGCTATGCCCATCTTGGAGATGATCTTGTACAGCGCCTTGTTCACGCCCTTGCGGTAGGCGCCGAGTACCTTGTGGACGTCGGGGTTGGCAATCTCGCCGTGGCACATCATGTCACGCAGGCACTCATAGGCGAGATACGGGAATACGGCGGTGGCACCGTAGCCAATCAGTGCTGCGATGTGGTGCGGGTCACGTGCGGTGCCTGTTTCCACTATGATATTCGCGTCGCAACGCAAGCCGGCCCTGATCAAACGATGGTGTACAGCGCCGGTGGCGAGCAGGGCATGGATGGGCAGCGTATCCTTGCTTATGCTGCGGTCGGACAGTGCCAGTATGACCTTGCCGTTTTTTACTGCCTGCTCGGCTGCATCGCACACCTGCTCGATGGCCGCACGCAGGGTGTCGCTGACAGCGTAGTTGAGGTCGATGTACGCGACACCGTAGTCCGTATCGGTCAGACTGGTCAGCGCGGCGAACTGGCCTTCCGACAGCACCGGCGAGGCTACGCTAAGGCGACGGGCGTGTTCGGGCCGGGTCTCGAACAGATTGCGCTCGCGGCCGAAACAGGTCTGGAGCGACATCACGATCTGTTCGCGCAGGGGATCAATCGGCGGGTTGGTAACCTGTGCGAACTGCTGGCGGAAGTAGTCGTAGAGCGAGCGCACCTGCTGTGACAGCACAGCCATCGGCGTGTCATCACCCATGGAGCCGACGGCCTCCTGACCACTTTCCGCGAGCACGCGCAGTACCTGATCGCGCTCCTCGAAACTCACGTTAAACAGTTTCTGCTGAATGAGCACCGCGTCCTTGTCCAGCAATGGCTCGGGATTGTCGTCACGCGTCGTTGCCAGTACCTGTGCGAACTGCTGCAGCCAGGCGGCATAGGGATGGCGGTTTTTGAGCAGGGCATCGATGTCCGCCGGCAGCAGCAACTGCCCGGTGGCGGTATCGGCCGCGATCATCTGACCGGGCTTGAGGCGGCCCTTGGCCACCACGTCTTCCGGCGCATAGTTGTACACACCTACCTCGGAGGCCAGCGTGATGTGGCGGTCACGGGTGATCACATAGCGTGCCGGGCGCAGGCCGTTGCGATCCATGAGGCAGGCGGCGTAGCGCCCGTCGCTCATTACGATGCCGGCCGGGCCATCCCACGGCTCCATGTGCATGGCATGGTATTGGTAAAACGCGCGCAGCTCCGGATCCATGGTGTGGTCGTTTTCCCACGCTGGCGGAATCAGCAGCCGCATCGCGTGAAATAAATCCATGCCGCCCGCGATCAGTGCGTCCGCCATGTTGTCGAGACTGGAGGAGTCCGAGCCGGTCATGGAGACCAGCGGTCGCACTGCATCCATGTCGGGCAGCAGCGGGCTGCTGAATTTCATGCCACGCGCCACAGACCAGTTGCGGTTGCCCTGCACGGTGTTGATCTCGCCATTGTGGGCCAGGTAGCGGAACGGCTGGGCCAGCCGCCATTGCGGCCAGGTATTGGTAGAGAAGCGCTGGTGATAGACGGCGAGCGCGGACTCAAAGCGCTCGTCGCGCAGGTCGGTGTAAAACAGTGGCAGGTTGGCAGGCATCACCAGACCCTTGTAGGAAATCACCCGGCACGAGAGGCTGGGGATGTAAAAGGTGTCGTCGTCGCTGGTGGCCTTTTCGGCCCGGCGCCGGGCGATGTAGAGGTGGCGCTCGAAGCGTGCCTCGTCCCAGTCGTCGGGGGCGTTGACGAACACCTGCTCGATGTGTGGCAGGCTCTGCAGTGCTTCCGTGCCGCAGGCCTCGGCGTGGGTGGGTACGCGGCGCCAGCCGGCGATGCGCATGCCTTCTGTTCGCAAGGCCTGTGTCAGCGTGCTGCGCGCCGCCTCGGCACGGCTGTTGTCCTGATTCAGAAACACCATGCCCACGGCGTACTGCCGGGCGAGTGTCAGATTCAGTTCACCGGCCACGGTGCGGAAAAAGCGGTCGGGCTTTTTGATCAGCAGCCCGCAGCCGTCGCCGGTCTTGCCGTCGGGCGCGATGGCGCCCCGATGCGTGAGGCAGGCCAGCGAACCGATGGCCGTTTGTATCAGCCAGTGACTGGCCGTGCCGTCCATCTGGGCAATGAGACCAAAGCCACAGTTGTCGTGCTCAAATGCGGGGCGGTAGAGGCTGCTGTGGAGTGTGTCTTTAGTCTGCATGTCGTGTCGTTCAATGTCCGGCCCGGGTGATGCCGTAGGGGTCAAAGTGGCCCGCGACACGCAACCGGTCTGACAGTATAGCGCTGGCGGGGCCTCTGCTCAATGCAGGCTGTGGTTAGGGTGCCCTGTGGGCAGCAGGCAAATGCGTCTTGCGGTTAAGAGGACTCCGCGGGGTTGAACAGGCGATGGTATTCGGCAATGGCGTAGCGATCGGTCATGCCGGCAATATAATCCGCGACCGCGCGGGCGCGTCCGGCACTGCCGAGTGTGTGCTCCAGAGCCACCGCCTTGGCGGAAAATTCGGGCGGCAGCAGCCCGATGTCGGCCATCAAGGTCTCGAACAGTGCGCTCACGGTACGTGCGGCCTTGGTGGTCATGCGCGTGACGCGAAAGTGGCGATACAGCTGTTCACGCAGAAAGCGTTTCAGCTCCAGGCTGCGTTCACGCATGTCCGGGCTGAAGCCGATGAGGGGTTCGCCCTGCTGGCGTACCGCATGACTGTCGGCCGGTGCGGCTGCCTCCAGACGCTGGCGGCTGGTCTCGACCAGATCGACGATCTGGCGGTTGATCAATCGGCGTACCGTTTCGTGTATGGCGCGGCGCTCGGCCAGGGCGGGATGGGCGCGCAACACCTCAGTGTGTTGCGCGCGAAACAACTCGACGCTGTTGAGTTGTTCAAGCGTGATCAGCCCCGAACGCAGGCCGTCATCAACATCGTGGCTGTTGTAGGCAATCTCATCTGCGATATTGGCCAACTGGGCCTCCAGCCCCGGCTGGCGCTTGTGCAGAAAGCGCTCGCCGATCTCGCCCAGCTCACACGCCTTGGCGAGTGAGCAGTGCTTGAGTATGCCCTCGCGGGTTTCGAAGGTGAGATTCAGGCCGCAGAAATCGGCATAGCGCTCTTCCAGTTCGTCTACCACACGCAGTGATTGCAGATTGTGCTCAAAGCCGCCGTACTCGCGCATGCAGGCGTTGAGTGCGTCCTGTCCGGCGTGGCCAAATGGCGTGTGACCGAGGTCATGGGCCAGTGCAATGGCCTCGGCCAGGTCTTCGTTGAGCACCAGCGCCCGCGCCACCGAGCGCGCGATCTGCGCCACCTCGATGGAGTGGGTAAGGCGGGTACGAAACATGTCGCCTTCGTGATTGACGAACACCTGCGTCTTGTATTCAAGACGGCGGAAGGCGGCACTGTGGATGATGCGATCGCGGTCGCGCTGGTATTCGCTGCGGTAGGCAGGCGCGGCCTCCACATGCCGGCGACCGCGGGTTTGTTCCGGCTGCGCGGCGTAGGGGGCGAGCGTCATGCAGGTGCTGCGGCCAGCGGCTGCGCGGTGCGGCAGGTGTCGAGTGTTGCGTGCAGCAATTGCGGGTCAAAGTCGGCGCTGATGACGGCCTGACCGATGGCCCGTAGCAGTATCAGGTGCAATTTGCCGCCACTCACTTTTTTGTCGACGGCCATGAGCTCGAGCAGGCGCTCGCTGGTGAGTGCTGTGGGGGCCCGGGTCGGGAGCCGCGCCCGTTCCAACAGATCGACAGTACGTTGCTGGTCGGTGGCCGACAGCCAGCCCTGGCGGCGGGAGAGGTCGGCGGCCAGCGCCATGCCGGCGGCGATCGCCTCGCCGTGCAGCCAAGTACCATAGCCCAAGCCGGTTTCGATGGCATGGCCGAAGGTATGGCCGAGGTTGAGCAGTGCGCGCTCGCCGCTTTCGCGCTCGTCACGTACTACCACATCGGCCTTGTTGCGGCACGAGCGCTCGATGGCATAGGCCAGCGCGGCAGGGTCGCGTGCCAGTAGCGCTTCGATATTTCCCTCCAGCCAGGCGAAGAATTCAGCGTCGCGGATGAGGCCGTATTTGATGATCTCGGCGATGCCCGCGCCCAACTCGCGTTCTGGCAGCGTGCTGAGCGTCCCGGTATCGGCCAGTACCAGCCGTGGCTGGTAAAAGGCGCCGATCATGTTTTTCCCCAGCGGATGATTCACGCCGGTCTTGCCGCCGACCGAGGAATCGACCTGTGCCAGCAGCGTGGTGGGTACCTGGATGAAGTTTACGCCACGCTGATAGCTCGCGGCTGCAAAACCGGTGAGGTCGCCGATTACGCCGCCGCCGAGTGCAACCAGTGTCGTGCTGCGATCGTGGCGCTGGCTGAGCAGGGCGGTGAAAATTGTATTGAGGGTCTCCAGGGTCTTATACCGCTCACCATCGGGCAGCACCACGCTGTTGCACCGGAAATCTGTCAGCCCGGCCAGTGTCCGGTCAAGATAGAGTGGTGCCACGGTCTCGTTGCTCACCACCATCACCTGTTGCCCGGTAACGTAGGGTGCAATCGCATCCCGCTGGCCGAGCAGGTCAGATCCGATGCAGATCGGGTAACTGCGTGATCCGAGATCGAGATGCAGTGTGGGCATGGGTGTGTGTCTTGATGAGGGGCTTTATTTTACGTCATTCTGCTGCGGCTGTGGGCCGATGCGACGCAGGATTTCATTGACCACGCTCGGTGTCCGGCGGCGATGGGTTTCGATGACGAGATCAGCGACGTCACGGTACAGGGGGTCACGTTCCTGTATCAGCTGCTCAAGGCGCGCGCGCGGGTCTTCAGTGTGCAGGAGTGGCCGGTGGGTGTCCCTGCCGATGCGGCGGAGCAGGTGTTCGACCGGGGCGCGCAGGTAGATGACGGTGCCATGTGCGGCGAGCCCGGCGCGGTTGGCAGGGTCGAGTATGGCGCCGCCACCGGTGGCGAGCACCATGTGTTTCTGCTGCACCAGTTCGGCCAGCATGGCTTTTTCGCGGGCGCGAAATCCGGCCTCGCCTTCCAGTTCGAAGATGAGCGGTATGCTGGCGCCGGTGCGACGCTCGATCTCATGGTCGCTGTCATGGAAGCCGAGATGCAGGTGGCGTGCGAGTTCACGCCCGACGGTGGTCTTGCCAGCACCCATCGGCCCGACCAGGAACAGGTTGCCGCGCTTGAGTGGGGTGGCGTTCTGGGTCATGCGGCATCTTTGCCGGTATCGGCAGGGAAATCAAGCGCCCGCACCCCGGGCGCTTGCTGTTGCTGTGGGGCGGATTTATTACAGCCGCAGATTGTCCTCGAGGATTTTGGGTGTCACGAAGATCAATAATTCGTTTTTGTCGTTGGTATTGAGCTCCTGCCTGAACAAAAAGCCGATATAGGGCAGGTCGCCCAGGAACGGCACACGCTGCGTGTCTTTGCTGATGGTTTGTTCATACACGCCGCCCAGCACAATGGTTTCACCGTTGTCTACCAGCACCTGGGTGGAGACCTGCTTGGTGTTGATGGCGGGCACGGTGGAGCCGGCGAGGACAACAAGCTCGCCGCGCGAGTCCTTGTTCACCGTGAGGTCCATGATGATGTGGTTGTCGGGCGTGATCTGGGGCTTCACCGTGAGCGAGAGCACCGCCTTCTTGAAGGTAACTGTGGTGGCGCCGCTCGAGCTCGCCTCCAGGTACGGGATCTCCTCACCCTGTTCTATCCGTGCCTCTTTCTGGTTGGCCGTGACTACGCGTGGATTGGAGATGACCTCACCGCGCTTTTCCTTCTGCAGGGCGGAGAGCTCCAGATCCAGCAGGATACCATAGGGCAGGCGGGCGATGGCCAAGGCTATTGAGGGGGCTCCTGTGATGGGGAGATTCACGTTCAGGGGGCTGCCGCCTGCCAGTGCGCCGGAAAGCACGGAAGTGCTTACGGTGTTAGAGGCGCCGGGAACCGTGGATACGGTATCTGTCGTGGTACTGGTTGTTGATCGGCGAGTGGTGGGCAGTGTGCCTGAAATCACGGATTGGTAGCCACTCTGCGCGGCGGGGTTGGAAGTTCTACCGATGCCGAATTTCACGCCCAGATCCTTGCTGAAATTGTCGTCCGCGATCACCACCCGCGATTCAATCAGCACCTGGCGCTGGGGTATGTCCAGCGTGGCGACCAGTTTTCTGATCTCGGCCAGCTTGTCCGAGACATCCTGAATCAGCAAGGTGTTGGTGCGTTCGTCCACCGCGACATTGCCACGCGGCGAGAGCAGTGAATTTTCCGTGGCCTTGAGCAGGGCGGCAAGGTCCGAGGCCTTGGCGAAATTGACGCTGATAAATTCCGAGCGCAAGGGTGCGAGTTCCGCCACCTGCTTCTGTGACTCCAGCTCCAGCTTTTCCCGCGCAGCAATCTCCTCGCTGGGGGCGATCAGGAGCACATTGCCGTGCTGGCGCATGGCGAGGCCCTTGGTTCTCAGAATGATGTCAAGGGCCTGGTCCCACGGCACGTTTTTCAGGCGCAGGGTGAGGTTGCCCTGTACGGTATCGCTGGTGACCAGGTTGAGGCCGGTGAAGTCGGCAATCAGCTGCAGCACGGCGCGTACTTCGATATTCTGGAAATTGAGCGAAAGTTTTTCGCCGGTGTAGCCCTTTTCCTTTTTGGCGACGTCCTGCTGTTCCTTGGTGAGCGGCTTGACCTCGACGGTATAAATATCACCCGCCTGGTAGGCAAGGTGCTCGTACGCCCCCAGCGGCGTGATGGTCATGCGCACATTGTTGCCCTGTGCGGCGGTATCGATGGTCTGCACCGGGGTGGCGAAGTCAACCACATCCAGGCGGCGCTGCAGGTTTTCGGGCACGCTGCTGTTGAGGAAATCCACCAGTATCTTGCCGCCTTCCTCACGCAGGTCGACACCCGTGGACGGATCAGACAGCGTTATCAGGATGCGCCCCTCGCCCTTCTCGCCGCGGCGAAAATCAATGTTGGTGATGGCATGCCGCGCGCCGCCGGTGTTTGTCGCTGTCGTAGGCGCGGGCTTGCCGGATGTCGCAGCTGTGCTGGCCTGTGCCTGTGCAGCAGCGGGCGCAGCTTCGAGTGTGAGGTAGACGTCATTGCCCTCAATGCGTGTTTCATAGGTGGAAAGCCGTACCATGTTCAAGACCACGCGGGTGCGGCCCTTGGCCTCGGCGATGTTGATGCTCTTGGCCAGGCCGACATCAATGGGTTGGCTGTTTTTGCTCAGCGTATGTGTGGTGTGAGGGAAGTCGAGCACGATGCGTGCCGGGTTGTCGATGGTGAAGCTGATCGGTGGTGGCGGTGCGCTGTCCATGCGGAGCTTGAGCTGCACGCGGTTGCCGGACAGGGTGGTGACACTGATGTCTTGCAGGGTAGTGGTCGGTTCCGCTTCCGCAGCCTGCGCGGGAATGGAGGTCGCCAGACCGGCGCCAACGAAGAGGAGCATGAAACCATACGCCAGGAGAGGCAGCGCGCGACTTTCCCGGCTGCGGGTGTTCAGGGTGTTGTGCATGGTTGTCAGGGTCATTTTTTACCCCCCTCTGTTGTGTCGTCGCTGAGTGTCAACGAGGCCTGGCGTTCGATCCAGCCGCCCTGCCCGTCTTCGATGAGTTCGATCAGTTCGATGGCCTGATCGGTGACATGGATGATGTGGCCATCGTTCTGGCCCAGATAGTTACCCTTGCGCACACGGTGTACGGAACTGTCCGGTGCCTTGATGAGCGACCACGCCTCGCCAGCGCGTTCCAGATTGCCGACCAGGCGTAGTGTGTCCAGGGGGAAGTCTTCCAGCACCTCCTTGTGACGGTTCGGGTCTGGGCGCGGGCCGCTCCCGGAGGCAGCCATAGTCGACTCCAGCGTGGGGGTGAAGGGGTCGCGCAGGTCTGCCGGATAGACATAGGTTTCATAGGGCTTGATCTGGGGCAGGGGTTCGATCTTGCCCTGGGGGCGCGCCTTGACCTCTGCGATATGCCTGTGCAAGTCATCCATGTCTGCGCCGCAGCCGCTCAGCGCCATGCCGAGCACGACGAACGCAATGGGGTATGCGCGCCGCAGACTCATGGTGCGCCCTGTCCGGCTGTGGTCGCCGCCGGAGCCTCGTCGTCCGCGATATAGCGATAGGTCTTGGCCGTAATCGCCATGACCAGGCGCGCGTCCTTGTCGGATACGTGACTGATGGTGATGTCATGCAGGGTGACGATGCGCGGCAGTGCCGCGACACCGCTGACAAAGTTGCCAAATTTATGATAGTCACCCGTGACCTTGATCGTGATTGGAAGCTCGGCGTAGAAATCCTTGTGCAGTTCCGGCTCAGGCTTGAACAGCTCAAACTCCAGGCCGCTGGCAAGTCCGGTCTGGGAGATGTCTACCAGTAAGTCGGCGACCTCGGCCTTGCTGGGTAGTTGCCGCAGCAGGGCGCCGAAGGATTGTTTCATTTCCGCCAGCTGCTGTTTGTACGCATTGAGGTTCGCTGCCTTGGACTGCTTGAACTCGAACGTCTGTTTGAGTACAGTCTCTTCGGAACGCTCCTTCTGCAATATTTCCCATTGGTTGCTGGTGTCGAACCAGTAGCCTGCGCCCAGTACGGCGATAAATACCAGTGCGATGGCCAGGGTTTTCACAGGCTGGGGCCAATTACCCACATCCTGGAAGTCGAGAGTTTGCAGGTCGGAGAGGTTCACGGCTGCTTCCCGGCTTGCTGGTCGGTGTCTGCTGCACTGACAGCAGCTTTGCGCTGGCTGCCGGGTGTCTGGTGCGCGCGCAGGATAAAGCTCGGGCTGCGAACCCTGTCTTGGGCGCTGGTTTCAATGACATCCAGTGCCGGTTTTTCCAGCCAGGGTGAGCTTTCCATGTTGCGCATCAGGGTGGAGACGCGGGCATTGGACTGTGCAATGCCACCCACGGTGATCCCCTCCCCCTCGCGCTTGATGGCGGTATAATACACACCTTCCGGGAGGGTGGTGGCGAGCTCACTGAACAGGTGCACGACTTCCGGACGGCTTAGCTGCAAGTCCTGGATGACATCCATGCGCGCCAGCAAGTCTGACTTTTCTGCCTCCAGGGTCTTGATCTCGGCAATCGCTTTATCCAGTTCGGCAATCTCATGGGTGAGTACGGCGTTGCGCGCCTGCTGGGATTCGGCCATGTTGCCGATCTGGACATGGGCATACAAAACGACTACAGCGGCAAGCAGCGCCGCGCCACCCGCTATCGCGCCGAATTCGCGCTCACGCTCCTTGCGCCGTGCCTCGCGCCAGGGGAGTAGATTGATGTGCGCCATGACTAGTCGAAGCTCCGCAGCGCAAGCCCGCATGCAACCAGCAGTGCTGGCGCGTCATTGGCCAGGGCCTGGGCGTTGACGCCTGTGGCCAGGGTCATACCGACAAACGGATTGGCAATCGAGGTGGTGGCGCCAATCTCGGCTTCAATGAGTTTGGCAATGCCGGGAATGAGCGCGTTGCCGCCAGCGAGCAGGATGTGGTCTACGCTATTGTATTGGCTGGAGGAGAAGAAGAACTGTA
Source organism: Gammaproteobacteria bacterium (assembly GCA_030680605.1). Classification (NCBI taxonomy): domain Bacteria; kingdom Pseudomonadati; phylum Pseudomonadota; class Gammaproteobacteria; species Gammaproteobacteria bacterium. The sequence goes on from JAUXUQ010000019.1 coordinate 130,506, forward strand.
GTGAGCGGGCAATCTGTTGTGCCATCGCCTGTTTGAAGGGGATGAGCACCTCGGTTTCATAGTCCTCGGGCAGTCCGCCCTGACGTTTGGCGCGTCCGGCCTCTTCATAGGACAAACCATAACGGCTCTGGATTTCCTCAGTGAGCTGTTTGCCACCAAAGCCCTGCTCGCGCGTGTATACGATTTTGAGCTGGTCGAGCACGGTCAGGCTGGTCATGGTGGCGCCGATGTCGAATATGACAATGACCGGGGCTGTCGACAGGCTTTTCATCTGCTGGGCCATCAGTGCCACGACGCTGCCTGCGGCGTAGGCCTCGACATCGACCACCTTGGCGGTCAGCCCGCCCAGTTCTACGGCGGAGACACGCATGTCCACGTTTTCCCGGCGCGAGGCGGCCAGCAGCACATCGACGACCCCGGGGTCACGCTCAGAGGGGCCAATGACCTCGAAATCAAGATTGACCTCTTCCAGCGGGTAGGGGATGTAGTGATCGGCCTCCAGTTCGATCTGGGTCGCCATGTCGTCATCATTCAGCGTGGCGGGCAGGGTGATGATTTTGGTAATCACGTTGGAGCCGGCGACGGCCACTGCGGCGTGCTTTGCGCTCGTGCGGGAGCGTCTTACCGCCTGCTGGATGGCCAAGCCTACAGCCTCGGGGCTGGCGATGCTCTTCTCTATTACCGCGCCCGTCGCAATCGGCTCCACGGCATAGCCTTCCACCCGGTAGTGGCCATTGTGCCTGCTCAACTCGAGGAGCTTGACCGAGGTCGAACTGATATCAAGTCCGACCAGCGGCTGGGGGCCGAAAAACTGTAGCACAAACTTTCCCCTTAGATTAGGCGTGGTTGCGCAGTATTCGTGGTTCAGCGCATCAAATACCAGCCAAAACTATAGATCAATAGTGTAAAAAATCAACATATTTCGTATTCTGTGGCGGCAAGTCTATACTGATCCGTATGTCGCTGGTGTGCACGTCTTGGGCCAGTGTCAGGTTCGAGTCATAAGGCTACAGCCGTATGTGCGCCCGACCTGTATGTGGCTTCGTTAAGGATGAGGAATACCCCTCCTCCTTGTTGAGAAACCCTTGGGTTATGTGCCCGCAGAGTTGTTGCGGGAAAGATCATAGATGAATCCACTCCTGAAGTTGTTCGGACTTACGCTGGCGGCGGTATTTGCGGGAATCACGCTGCTGGTTGCCGGGCTGCTGGCCCTCTACCTTTATATTGAGCCGCAAATACCGCCGGCCGACAGTCTGCGCGATGTGCGCCTGCAGGTGCCGTTGCGTGTCTATACCGGCGATGCCCGCCTGATTGGCGAGTTTGGAGAGATGCGGCGTTTGCCGCTGGAATTTCCCCAGATACCTGAGGCACTGGTGCAGGCGGTACTGGCGGCGGAGGATGACCGCTTCTATCAGCATCCCGGCGTCGACTATCAGGGGCTATTGCGCGCCGCAGTGGCGCTGCTGAAGACTGGCGAAAAGCGCCAGGGTGGCAGCACCATCACCATGCAGGTGGCGCGAAATTTCTTCCTCTCCAACGAAAAGACATTTTTGCGCAAGCTCAAGGAGATACTGCTTGCGCTGCGCATCGAGCGTGAATTCGGCAAGGACGAGATCCTCACGCTGTACCTCAACAAGATTTATTGCGGCAACCGTTCCTACGGTGTGGCGGCGGCAGCACAGTTTTATTACGGTACAACGGTAGATCAGCTGAGTGTGGCGCAGATGGCAATGATCGCCGGTCTGCCCAAGGCACCATCCAAATACAACCCCATTGTCAATCTGGCGCGCGCGACAGAGCGCCGCAATTATGTGCTGGAACGCATGCGCCATCTGGGATACCTGACGGACACGGAATATCAGGCGACACTGGCCGAGCCGGAAACGGCCCGGCGCCACGCCCTCGAGATCGAGATCGAGGCGCCCTATGTGGCGGAGATGGTGCGGGCGGAGATGGTAAACCGCTATGGCGAAGAGGCCTATACTGGTGGCTACAAGGTCTACACCACGCTCGATCCGGGCTTGCAGCTGGCGGCTGACCGGGCCTTGCGCAAAGGCCTGCTGGAATACGACAAGCGCCATGGTTACCGCGGTCCGGAGCGCCATATCGAACTCACGCCGCTGCTGACCCCCGAGGATTGGATCCGTACCTTGGAGGAAAGCCCGGAGGTGGGGGGCGTGCAGGCCGCACTGGTGCTCAAGGTCGGTACACAGGATGCGACCGTGTTTCATCCCGCACACGGCACGCTGGAGTTACCCTGGACGGGATTGTCCTGGGCACGTCCCTATATCGACGACAACCGCCGTGGCCCGGCGCCGAAGACGGCGCAGGAATTTTTAAAGCCCGGTGATATCGTGCGCATCGAGCCGATCGCGGATGCGCACTGGGGTTTGTCGCAGTTGCCAGCGGCGGAGGGGGCGCTGGTCGCGCTCAGACCGAATGATGGTGCGGTGGCTGCGCTGACTGGCGGATTCTATTTCTATCAAAGCAAATTCAATCGTGCGTTGCAGGCCCAGCGGCAGCCGGGCTCCAGCTTCAAGCCGTTTCTGTATTCGGCAGCGCTGGAGAAGGGCTTCACACCGGCCACCCTGGTGAATGATGCGCCAGTAGTGGTCGAGGGCGCGAACCTGGGCGAGGCCTGGCGGCCGGAGAATTTCGGGGGCAAATTCAATGGCCCGATGCGGTTGCGTGAGGCGCTGGCCCAGTCGCGCAATCTGGTTTCCATCCGTGTGCTGCGTGCCGTCGGTATCGACTATGCGATTGATTATGCAGCACGTTTTGGTTTTCGTCCGGAGCGATTGCCGAAGGGCCTGTCGCTGGCGCTGGGCAGTGGTGTGGCAACGCCTATGGAGATGGTGCGCGGGTTTTCCGTGTTCGCCAACGGCGGCTATCAGGTGGAGCCCTACTTTATCGAACGCATTGAGACGCTGGACGGGACTCCCGTGTATCAGGCCGATCCGCTCATCGCCTGCATGGCCTGCGCCGCTGTGCCGTCGGCGCTTGCCGCCGCACCCGGTCTTGAGGGGGAGGTGCAGGCCGACATTCAGGCCGAGCTGCGCCGTAATGAGGCAGTGGCGCCCGGCGCACGGGGCGTGCACGGGCGGCAGGCGCTACGGGTGATTACCCCGGAGAACAATTACCTGATGGTATCCATGATGCGTGACGTGATTCGCGTCGGTACCGCGCGCCGCGCCCGGGCGCTGGGGCGCAATGATCTGGCAGGCAAGACCGGCACCACCAATGACCAGCGCGATGCCTGGTTTTCGGGTTTTAATGCGACGCTGGCGGCAACCGCCTGGATCGGCTTTGACAAGCATTTGCCGCTGGGTGATCAGGAAACGGCGGGTCATGCGGCGTTGCCGATCTGGATGTACTTCATGGCGGCGGCCCTCAAGGACCAGCCGGACGTCCTGCCTGAGCCGCCGCCCGGCATTGTGACGCTGCGCATCGACCCTGTGACCGGTGCCCTGGCCCAGGAGGGCAGCGCCCGCGCCATCGACGAGGTATTCAGCAGCGAGCAGCCGCCCATGCCTGCGGCTGATGTGCAGACGCTGGACGCCGGTCTCGGGGCCGATGGCCCGCGCGGCGTCGAGCAGTTGTTTTAGTGACATGGTCGCGCATACCCCCCGTGACTCGCGCATGCGCCGAAGGATCGCGCTGGAAGCGGCGCACCTGATGGCCGAGCACGGTATCAGCGATTATTACACCGCCAAACGCAAGGCCGCGCACCAGATCGGGGCGCCGGATACCCGTAACATGCCGGACAACCAGGAGGTCGAACAGGCCTTGGGTGACTACCAGCGCCTGTTCCAGTCCGAGCACCACCCGCGCCAGCTGCGCAGGCTGCGGCAAGCGGCGGTCGAGGTAATGCGTCTCCTCACACCGTTCCAGCCACGCCTGGTGGGTTCGGTGCTGAGCGGTACAGCGTCTGCCCACGCCGATGTTAATGTGCACCTGTTTACGGATGCGCCGCAAGAGGTAGGGGTATTTCTGCTCGGACGCGACATTCCCTATGAAACCGACACCCGCCCCTTGCGCACGGGCCAGGACATGGCCCCCGAGCACTTCCCGCTGTACCGGTTTGTGGCTGGCGAGGTTGTGATCTGTCTGACGGTGTTTCCTGTCAGCGGGCTGCGGCAGGCACCGCGCAGCCCGGTTGATGGGCACGCCATGCGTCGGCTGCCGCTCGAGGGCCTGCTGCAACTTCTGGCACAAGACACTTGACTCTGTCGAAAGAGCGCTCTCGTGCGGGTTCCACGCCGTTTCAGGGCGAGCTTGTACACAGTCTAGCGCGACGCCTGGCGTGCCGGCCGCAAGCCAATAATGCGGATCCCCACCTATCTATATATCTTTATGATAATAAACATATTTTTTTGATCAGGTTAAATTGTGTCCATTTTGTTTCGAAACCCGTAACAGTGCGGTTAAAACTGGTTTTACCCCCACCCATCCACAAAGATATCCACAGATTTTGTGGATATCCTTAATCCCGATTTTGTACAAAAACTTAGCGAATCTTGCGAAAGCTGTGTGCGACCTTGAGAACCTGTTTGATTAAGAGGCCTGCCAGAGTCTAATGTCTACGCGGGTAGTACATATTGCCGTGCCTTCGCCGTTGCGCCGCAGCTTCGACTACCTGCCGCCACAGGGCGGCGAGACTGCGCAGCTCGTACCGGGGTGTCGGGTGCGGGTGCCGTTCGGTCGCGGACAGGCGGTGGGCGTGGTACTGGCGGTCGCCAGCCAAAGCCGGGTAGCGCAGACACGTCTCAAGCGCGTGCTGGAGGTGCTGGACATGGAGCCGCTGTTACCGGCGGAGCTGCTGTCGCTGCTCGTCTGGGCAAGCGCGTATTACCACCACCCGATCGGCGAAGTGGTGGCAGCGGCGTTGCCTGCCGCCCTGCGGCAGGGCCGGGTGCCGCGCAGACGGGCCGTGGCGGACGCCCCGCCTGCCATCAGCCTGATCGCGGAGACGCCGCCCATCCTGCACCCGCCACAGGCCGAGGCGGTGCAGGCCGTGGCGGACGCATCGGGGTTTCAGGCCTTTCTGCTTGAAGGCGTCACCGGCAGCGGCAAGACCGAGGTGTACCTGCGCCTCATTGAGCGGGTGATTGCGGCGGGCCAGCAGGTGCTGGTGCTGGTGCCGGAGATCGCGCTCACACCCCAGCTCATGGCGCGCTTCACCCAGCGTTTCAGCGTACCGGTGGCGCTGTTGCATTCTGGCCTGAGCGAGGGTGAGCGTTTGCATGCCTGGCGTGCGGCGCGCTCGGGGCAGGCGGCGATCGTGGTCGGCACGCGCTCGGCGGTGTTTACGCCGCTGGCGCAGTTGGGCCTGATTGTGGTCGACGAAGAGCACGACCTCTCGCTCAAGCAGCAGGAGGGTTTTCGCTACCATGCCCGCGATGTAGCCGTCATGCGCGCGCAGCGCGCCGCTGTGCCGGTACTGCTGGGTTCGGCCACACCTTCACTGGAGAGTCTCTGCAACGTCCGTGAGGGGCGTTACCGGCATTTACTGTTGCCGGAGCGGGCCGGACGCGCCACAGCGCCCCGCATTACCGTGCTCGACATGCGCAGCACGCCGGCGGAAGGCCGGGTATCGCGGCCCTTGTTGGTGCAGATGGCGGCTACCCTGCAGCGCTCGGAGCAGGCACTGGTGTTTCTGAACCGGCGCGGCTATGCGCCCACCCTGATTTGCAATGCCTGCCTCTGGGTGGCTACCTGTGAACGCTGCGACACGCGCATGGTGCTGTCGCAGCGGGCGCAACGCCTGACCTGTCACCACTGCGGCGCCAGCCGCGCGGCGGACACCCTCTGTCCGGTCTGTAATGGCACGACCTTGTATGCCCTGGGTCACGGTACCGAGCGGGTAGAGGAGACGCTGGCGCGGTATTTTCCGGGAACCACCGTGGCACGCATGGACCGTGATACCACGCGTGCCAAAGGCGCGCTGCACGCACTGATTGAAGACGTCCATGCCGGCCGCAGCCAGATACTGGTCGGTACCCAGATGCTGGCCAAAGGCCACCACTTCCCGAAAGTGACGCTGGTGGGTATCCTTGATGCCGATCAGGGTCTGTACGGAGTGGACTTCCGTGCGCCGGAGCGCATGGCGCAACTGATTGTACAGGTGATGGGACGTGCCGGGCGCGGGGAGGCGAGCGGACAGGTGGTGATTCAGACCCATCACCCGGAGCATCCGCTACTGCAGCTGTTGCTGGCGCGTGGCTATGGCGCCTTTGCCGAGGCCGCGCTGGCGGAACGTGCGGAGGCCAGCCTGCCTCCCTATAACGCCCTGGCGCTACTGCGTGCGGAGGCCGTGGATGTGCGTGTGCCGCAGGCCTTTCTGGAGGCGGCACGGGCCATTGCGGAAGAGGCCGCCGTGGCGGGTGTGCAGCTGCTCGGGCCGGTGAGTGCGCCAATGGAACGCCGAGCCGGCCGTACCCGCGCCCAGTTGCTGTTGCAGGCCACACAGCGCGCGCCCCTGCATCGTTTGCTGGAGCGCTGTCTGCCAGGTTGGGAAGGGCTCAAGCTCGCCCGCCGGGTACGCTGGTCGCTTGATGTCGATCCGATGGAAATGGATTGAGGCAGATACAAGAGAAAAGATACAAGAGAAAAGGTAGAATAAAAAACATTCCTGTTCCTCTAACTCAAGCCGCTTCTCGTTGCATGAAATCCCATTTGTGTGAGTTGCTCCATACGGCGCTGCAAAATCTGCAGGCGCAAGGGGTGTTGTCGGGCGAGCTGCCGGAGATCGGCATCGAGCACGCGCGCGACAAACAGCATGGCGACTTTGCCAGCAATATTGCGCTGGTGCTGGCTAAGGCGGCACAGCGCAAGCCGCGCGAGTTGGCAGAGCAGATCGTGGCGTACCTGCCGCCATCGGGCAAGGTCGAGCGGGTCGATATCGCCGGACCCGGATTCATCAATTTTCTGCTTACGTCGGCGGCCTGGCAGGGTGTGGTCAACACTGTTCTCGATGCCGGTGCGGTGTACGGCAGGGGCGTGCAGATCGAAGCCGCCCCGCTGCAGATAGAGTTTGTCTCGGCCAATCCCAATGGCCCGCTGCACGTCGGCCACGGTCGCGGGGCGGCGATAGGCAGCGCGTTGGCCAACCTGCTGGAGGTGGCGGGTTTCACGGTCAGCCGCGAATACTACGTGAACGATGCCGGCCGCCAGATGGACATCCTCGCCGCCAGCATATGGCTGCGTTATCTGGCGTTGTGCGGCGAGTCGGTGGTGTTCCCGGTTAACGGTTACAAGGGCGATTACGTGTCTGATATTGCGCGCGTCTTGCAGCAGACGCATGCCACCCGCTTGCACCACCCGTTGTCGGAAGTCATGTGCGATGTGCCGCCGGATCTGGCGGCCGATGGCAGCGGTGACAAGGAGGCGCACATCGACGCGCTCATCGCGCGCATGCAGACCCTGCTGGGCGCAGCGGACTATCGGGCAGTCTTTGATCTCGGTCTTGACACCATTCTTGCCGACATCCGCGATGACCTGGCCGCATTCGGCGTGCACTATGACCGCTGGTTTTCCGAGCGCTCGCTCACCGAATCGGGCAGCGTGCAACGCGCCATTGAGCGCTTGCAACAGACCGGGCATCTGTATGAGTCCGGCGGCGCAAGCTGGTTCCGCTCCACGGCCTTTGGCGATGAAAAGGATCGCGTGGTCGTACGCGAGAACGGGCAGCCGACCTATTTCGCCTCGGATATCGCCTATCATCTCGGCAAGTACGAGCGCGGTTTCAGTCGCATCATCAATGTCTGGGGTGCCGATCATCACGGTTACATCCCACGGGTCAAGGCCGCGCTCAGCGCGTTGGGTGCAGACCCGGCACGTCTGCACGTGGTGCTGGTGCAGTTCGCCATCCTGTTTCACGGCAAGCAGCGGGCCCAGATGTCCACCCGCGCGGGTGAGTTTGTCACCTTGCGCGAGCTGCGCGCGGAAGTCGGCAATGACGCCGCGCGCTTTTTTTACGTGATGCGCAAGAGCGACCAGCATCTCGATTTTGACCTGGAGCTGGCCACCTCGCAGAGCAATGAGAACCCGGTATACTATGTGCAGTATGCGCATGCACGTATCTGTAGTGTGCTGAAGCAGGCTGAGGAGCGGGGCTGGAGGTGGGACGCCGCACGCGGACGGGCGCATCTCGATCTGTTGCTCGAGCCTCATGAGCGCACACTACTGGCGACACTGGCACGTTACCCGGCCCTGATCGAATCGGCGGCCGCACTCTACGAGCCGCATCAAGTGGCGTATTATCTGGTGGAGCTGGCGACGGACTTTCACACCTATTACAACGCGCTGCCGTTTCTGGTGGAAGAGGACAAGCTGCGTGATGCGCGCCTGTGTCTGTTGGTCGCCACGCGGCAGGTGTTGCGCAACGGGTTGGCGGTGCTGGGCGTGAGCGCGCCCGAGTCCATGCAGCGGGAGGATATCGATGAATGCTAGCCGCGACACATCTTCGTCCACGCCGGGTTGGGTGTGGTTGCTGGCCGGGCTTGCGCTCGGCCTGTTCGTCGCGCTGCTGGTCTACATCAGTGGTCGCGCACCGGCAGAGCAACGTTCGACCGCCGCCGCATCGTCGTCGACAAGCACACCCGCTGTCACAGATGCCCGTGCCGTACGCAAAGCGCCCGCTGCCACTGCGGCCACAGTGCCGCCGCGGTTTGATTTTTACACCATCCTGCCCGAGATGGAGGTGGCCGTACCGTTACACGAAGCCCCCGGCAAGCGGACGGGTGAGGCCCTGCCTCCCAACGACAAGTTGGGCAGCTACCTGCTGCAGGCGGGTTCGTTCAGGAGCTTTGAGGAGGCGGATCGACTGAAGGCGAGCCTCGTGCTGTTGGGGCTGGAGGCAAGCATCCAGACCGTGACCGTAAACAACAAGGATACCTGGCACCGCGTGCACATCGGGCCATACAAGACACTGGCCGAAATCGATGCAGTCCGCGCCCGCCTCAAGGAAAACCGGATCGACACTATGGTGTTAAAGGTCAAGGGGTGAACGGCGTCGCTGCATGTACCAGAGCAGGGATGCAGGGTAAGGGGCCATTCCCAGGTCATTACCCTTTGTAGGGTGCCAGCTGGCGCGAAAGAAAAAGTTTCGGTGCAGTATCAAGGGGGGGCATCGTGGATCGACATACCAGCCAGATATTCAAACGCAACGCCCAGCTGCTGAAGTCGAAGGTAAGCCGCTATGCAATCTACGGTACGGCGATCGCACTCTGTGCCATTCTGCTGGCCACACTGCTTGTCGGCTACTATCAGTACGGTGAGTTGAGCCTCGATGCCTTGGTGAGTGCCCAGCAGGGCAATGTCGCGCTGTGGTTGCTCGATATCATGCCGTTTGTGTTTGCCTTCTGGGGCCAGTATGCCAGTTCCATGATGGCCTATGAGGCCAGCGCCATGGTGGTGGATCAGACCAGCGAACTACGTGCCCAGGCCGCGATGCTGGAGCATGACGCGCTCTATGGTGCCATGCATGACGCCCTGACCGATCTTCCCAACCGTGTGCAGTTGCGCGACTGCGTGGTGCAGGCGCTCGCAATTGCGCAGCGTGAAAATACGCGACTGGCGCTGTTGCTGATGGATCTGAACGAATTCAAGGAAGTCAATAATACTCTCGGCCATGCCAACGGTGACCGCCTGTTGGAGCAGGTGGCCGCACGGTTGCGGGGTGTGGTTTGTGGACCCGATACTGTGGCGCGCCTTGGCGGAGACGAGTTCGCCTTCCTGATGCCGCAGGTCGCCAGCGTGGAGAGCGCCATGGCAGTGGCGCGCGAGGCGCTGCGCGTGCTGGAGGCGCCATTTACCCTTGATACGCTTACACTCGGTATCCAGGCCAGCATCGGCATTACGCTGTTTCCTGAGCACGGCAGCAATGTGGACGTGTTGCTGCAGCGCGCCGACATCGCCATGTATGCCGCCAAGAGCGACAAGAGCGGGATCGTGGTGTATTCACCCAAGCTTGATCAGTTCAGCCCGCAGCGCCTTGCCCTGATGGGCGAGCTGCGTCAAGCCATCGAAAATAACGAGTTGGTGTTGCATTATCAGCCCAAGGTGGACGTGAAAACCAGCCACATCACTGAGGTCGAGGCCCTGGTGCGCTGGCAGCACCCGGGCCACGGACTCATGGAGCCGGATGATTTTATTCCGCTTGCCGAGCGTACCGGGCTCATCAAACCGCTTACTCAGTGGGTGTTGCGCGAAGCCCTGCGCCAGCACGCGGAGTGGAATCAGCATGGCCTTGATCTGGGTGTATGCGTGAACCTGTCGGTGTCCACGCTGCTTGATTCGAAGCTTGCCGATACCATCGCCAGCCTGCTGGCATCGTGCGGTGTGGCGCCGGAGCGGCTGGTTCTGGAGATCACGGAGAGCATGCTGATGAGCGATCCGCCGCGTGCGTTGCAGATGCTTAAGCGGCTGGCTGCGATCGGGATGCGTTTCTCCATCGATGACTTCGGGACGGGCTATTCGTCATTGCATTATTTGAGCAGATTGCCGGTGAGCGAAATCAAGATCGATAAGTCCTTCGTCGTGGACATGGTCGCCAATGACAATGACGCGATGATTGTACGTACCGCCATCGATCTGGGCCACAACCTCGGTCTCAAGGTGGTGGCAGAGGGCGTGGAGAGCGAGGAGATACTCACACGACTCAAGGCGTTGGGCTGCGATGCCGTACAGGGCTATCACATCTGCTATCCGCTCTCCGAGACGTATTTCTCCAGCTGGGTCAAGCAGACAAGTTGGTCAACATCCTGATTACTCAGAGCTGAACACAGACGTGCTGTCTGCGCGCCGTGCGCAGAGGATGCGCTTGAAAACATCCGGGTTCTTGGTATGCGTCATCTCTCCCTTGCGGGGAAAGTGCAGATCGTGCAGGCGTGACAGCCAGAAGCGCAAGGCCGCTGAACGCAGCAAAATCGGCCAGGCGTCAGCCTCGCCGGGCTGCAGCACACGCTTGCCGACATAGGCGGACAGCAGGGCGCTGAGTTGCGCGCTGTCGGGCGTGCCATCCTCACGGCTGCACCAGTCATTGACCGTTACCGCGAGATCATAGAGCAGGAAGTCATCACAGGCGTAATAGAAGTCGATCATCCCGGTGAGTGTGTCCCCCCGAAACAGCACGTTGTCGCGAAACAGGTCGGCGTGAATTACGCCGCGTGGCGCGCGGATGTCCGTGTAACATGACTGAAACTCAAGTTCATCGCGCAGCAGTGCGGCATCGTCGGCACTGAGGCGTGGAAGCAGCTTGGCGGCGGTCGCTGCGCGCCAGGCCGGGCCGCGGTCATTGTCGCGTTGGCCGGTGAATGCCTGGCCCACGGCATGCAGATGACCCAGTGCTGCGCCTACGGCGGCGCAGTGGGCTGTCGTGGGGTGCTCCACATTACTTCCCTCCAGCCGTCGCACCAATGCCGCCGGCCGTCCTTTCAGGTTGCGCAGATAATGCCCGGTGTTGTCCGCCAGCGGGTGCGCGCTCGGCACATCGTGCTCGGCGGTGAAGGCCATCAACTCCAGAAAGTAAGGCAGGTGCTCGGCGGGTGTGGATTCAAACAGGGTGAGAACAAATTTCCCGGAAGTGGTGGTGACAAAATAGTTGGTGTTTTCGATGCCTGCACTGATACCGGAGAACCCCACCAGGCTACCGAGGGTGTAATAGGTCAAATACTTCTCAAGCTCGCGTTGCTCAATGCGCGTGTAGACGGACATGGTGTTTCACTGGTCAATGGCGCCCCCTGCATGGACGCGCGCTGGCTTCAGGCGTTGTGACTCAGTCCCAACTGAAAATGACCCATTGCGGCACCTTGCTGGAGCGGATGTCGTTCTGGCGGGTCTCCATCTGGCCGTCGCCGTCGGTGTCGATGAGATAGTAGGGCGCTCCGGACGAGGGTGTGATCTTCACCATATACAGGCGGCCATTGAGGCGATATTCCTGCACGGTATCGGCGCCACGCTTGATGATGGTGACCTCCGGCTCCAGCGCCGCGCCGCTCTCCACGGCCTCGGGGATCACCGGCGGCTCGGGTGCGGGCACAAGCCCGTCATCCGGCGGGATGGTCGGTTCTGCAGCCTGCGCACCGGCACCAAGCATGAGGGCCGAGATGAGCAGGGTGCGGGTCAGTAGGGATGCGCACATGGTGTGGTCCTGGTTCTATCAAATGGTTGTGTGTCAGTTGGGATTACAGCAGGATACCCTGCTCCTCGGCCCCGGGCTGCATGCCGTGGTATTCATAGTAACTGAAGATAGCATCTACTACCTCATGCGGCTTGTCCAGTACCTGGAGCAGGTCGAGGTCTTCCGCCGCGATCATTCCTTCCGGCACCAGGGTATTGCGGAACCAGTCGAGCAGGCCGATCCAGAACGGCGAGTGCATCAGAACCACCGGGATACGGCGGATTTTATTGGTTTGCAGCAAGGTAAGGATTTCCGCCATTTCATCCAGAGTGCCGAATCCGCCTGGCAGGATGACATAGGCCGAGGCGTATTTTACAAACATCACCTTGCGCGAAAAGAAGTGGCGGAAATTGAGCGAGATATCCTGATACTCATTGGCGACCTGCTCGTGCGGCAGCATGATGTTGAGGCCCACGCTGGGCGATTTGCCCGCCAGCGCACCTTTGCTCGCCGCCTCCATGAGGCCGGGTCCGCCGCCGCTTATGATGGAGAAACCGGCATCGGAGAGCGCGCGCGCAACCTCTTCCCCCATCATGTAATACGGGTGTCCCGGCGCAATGCGCGCTGATCCGAAGATGCTGACCGACGGTTTGATCTGCGACAGCCTCTCAAAGCCTTCGATAAACTCGGCCATGATCTGGAAGATTTTCCACGACTCACGCGACAGTGACATGTCGTTGACGGGGCGGTGGGCGGTTTTGCGTTGATCGTTCATTAAGACTCCTCGCTGCACAGGTGGCCTGTCATTCATTCCGGGCTGCTGGTAAGAATGTATGGGTGATTGATGGTTCTGATTTTAAGCCTACCCGTGGAGGGGAGGGGGGTTTATTCATGCTCTTGCGGGGTTACCGGGAAAATATTTGTGGAATAGATCATCCGGGCTATAGCCAGGATGATCAGCCAGGCCAACAGCATGGTCACAAGGGTGTGGCTCAGGAAATGGTCCCCGATCAGCATTTTGTATGTACCGGTACTCCAGCCCAGGGTCATGGCTGCAGTCAGCCCCATGATTTTATGTCTTCTGGTTTTGAACAGGAAAAACAGCGCCAGCAGCGCGAACCCGCCGCTGGCGTGGGCAGCGGGAAAACAGCGCACGGCTTCTTTTGCTTCGAAATTCGCCGGGTAGGATTTCAGCAGGGTTACATAGGGGTAGCTGCCGTTATAGTGGGTAATATGCCTGGGGCAGGGTATGTTGGTGATGGATTTCAGGCCGCCAACCACCAGTGGCACGACCAGTGACGAGAGCAGCACAATCAGCAGCCCCTGCCGGTAAGCCTGGATGCGGGCATGGTTTCTGAAAAACACCAGTGCCACGACGAGCGCCACTGCAAACACGATGTAAACCCGCTTGATGCCGTCGTAAAAGATCAGTCGGGCTGTTTTCTGGTCTTTCTCAAGTATCCACTGCTGCAATTCGGCATTGTAAAAATGATCCTGTAGCCACAGGTCTATATCGAGTGCGTTGAACAAAAGCACAGTGAAGATCAGTGCCAAGGCCGTTAATGCCCACTGCCTAGTCATTGGTGTGCTGGATCAAGTCCATTTTTTTGTCGTAGGCGCTGGTGTACACCTCCATCAGGCTGAGCAGAGTATGAAAAATATTGTCGTGTGAGAATTGCTCATGCCTGCTCTTTTGCAGAGACTCAAGATTGATATCGTGCAGCAGGTTGTCGTTCAGCCACATAATGAAAGGCACATGCTTCTGGTTGTCGGGGGCGATCATGTAGGGCAGGCCATGCAGGTAGATGCCATTCTCACCCAGAGACTCACCATGGTCGCTGACATAGATAAGTGCTGATTCAAACTTTTCATTGTGGTGTGCCAGCAGCTCGATCGTTTTTGACAGAAAATAATCCGTATACAAGATGGCATTATCGTAGGCGTTGTTGATTTCTTCGCTGCTACAGTTTTCCAGCTGGTTTGTCTGGCAGGCGGGCTTGAACACCTCGAAATTTACGGGGTAGCGCTTGTAATAGGCGGGGCCGTGATTGCCCATTTGATGTAGCACGATGAAGATGTCGCCGGTGGGATGTGCGTCAATATAGGCCTGTAGATTTTCCAGCATGCCTTCATCCCTGCACTCCGTGTCGCAAACGGGGTTTTTCTCTGGCGTCCGATAATCCTCGAAGGGCACCCTCAGGGCGACGCCTTTGGAGTCCGAGTTGTTATCCAGCCACAGCACATTGACACCGGCATGCTGTAACACATCGAGCACATTCCCGGTATTGTCCACTGTCGTCTTATCAAACTGTGTGTGGTCATAAATGGAGAACAAGCAGGGCAACGAATGGGCGGTAGAGGTGCCGCAAGACCAGAAATTGGTAAAACTGATGACATTTTTATTTTTCAGGTAAGGGTTAGTCTCTCGAGTGTAGCCATTCAATGAAAAGTGGTCGGCGCGCGCGGTTTCGCCCACTACTAGAATAACCAACTCCCTGTGTACATCGGAAGCAGGAATGCGGGCGTCCTGGGCAATGGCTGTGAATTCAGTGGGTGCCAGTGTAATAAAGCTGCCTGCATACCTGGCCGTCGAGTAAATGTAATAGACAGGGTTTGCGTAATATCTGAGGGGTTTGTGTTCGCGAAAAAATGAGGCGTAGAAATTGCTGAAAATCAGTACGGTGGCGATTGCCAGTGCCAGTGTGGCCACAATCAACACGAGACGTGATGTTATGGCCTGTCTGAGCTGCCCATAATCGATGCGGGTCTTGCAGACCAGTACGGAGGGCAGAATACCCAGCAGCAGGAGATACAGAACGAGACGGAGGCTGAGCAGGTCAGACGCCTCAGCCGTGTTGGTTGCCAGGATGTTGCCAATCATGACGTCATCAATGACAACATTGTATGTGTCCATGAAATAGCCTGTGACGGACGATGCTACCAGTAGCGCTATGAGCACGGGTTTGAGTGTGTATCTGTAGCAGCTCAGCGCCAGCAGCAGGCTGGTTGCGCAGCCGAGGAGCACGGCCAGTGATATCAGAAAGCCGCTGTTGTGTATGCTGACGGGATAGACATCGGTTACATTAGAGAAGAAGGCGACGTTGCCAAAAACGACCAGAAAGGCAGAGGCCGCGATAATCAATCGGGTGCTGGAGAGGGATTTCATCGGATGCAAGCAGGCTTTACCTGTTGGACGTATCGCATCGAATGTGGATCTACGCACTCACTTTCAATGTCTGAAGGCGTGAGATGACAAAAAACAACCTGCTGCTGATGATTGACGGGTCATCGTACCTCTACCGCGCATTCCACGCCCTGCCGCCGCTCAACAATTCGCGCGGCGAGCCAACCGGCGCAGTGTATGGCGTCGTCAACATGGTGCGCAAGCTGCTGGACGAAGTAAACCCACAGTATGTCGCCGTGGTGTTTGATGCCAAGGGCAAGACCTTTCGTGATGACCTCTACACTGCCTACAAGGCGCAGCGGCCGTCCATGCCGGACGACCTCAGTACCCAGATTGCGCCCCTGCACGCCATTATACAGGCATTGGGATTGCCGCTGTTGATGATGGACGGCGTCGAGGCCGACGATGTGATTGCCACCCTGGCAGTGCAGGCGACCGCACAGGGAATACCAACGCTGATTGCCAGCTCCGACAAGGATCTGGCGCAACTGGTGGATGGGCAGGTCACGCTGGTAAACACCATGAGCAACCAGCGGCTTGACCCGGCGGGCGTGGTGGCGAAGTTCGGTGTACCACCGGAGCGCATTATTGACTATCTCGCGCTGGTGGGGGATGCCTCGGACAATATCCCTGGCGTGCCCAAGGTCGGCCCGGTGACGGCGGTTAAATGGCTGGGTCAGTATGGCACGCTCGATAATCTGGTGGCGCATGCCGATGACATCCGTGGCAAGGTCGGCGAGAGCCTGCGTGCGAATCTGGAGCAGATTCCGCTGGCGCGGTCACTGCTGACACTCAAGCGCGATGTGGCGTTGCCGGAACCGCTGAGTGATCTCGTGCGGCGTGCACCGAACGTGTCTGCCTTGCGTGCGCTGTATGCGCAGATGGAATTCAAGACCTGGCTGGAGCGGCTGGCGGAAGCCAGTCAGGAGTCGGCAGCCACTGCCTCGGTACCGGTCGGGCAGGCCGCAACCCGGCTTGCAGACGCGGCGGCTGTGCAGCAGTGGTTTGCAGCCCGTGCGCCGGAGGCCTCGCTGGCATTGGCACTGGAGGTGACGGGTACGGACTATATGCAGGCCGAGTTGCACGCTGTGGTGCTGATGACGGATACCCGCGTGGCCCGTGTGGTGCTGGCCGAGGCGGACGCCGACCTGCAGGCGGCATTGCGTACAGGTCTCGAAACGGCAGCGGTGCCCAAGCTCGGTCACGATCTCAAGTTCAGCATGAATGTGCTGGCCCGGCATGGCATTGCCCTCGCGGGCACGCAGTTTGATGTCATGCTGGAGTCTTATGTATTGAACAGCGTCGCCACCCGCCATGATTTGCCCGCGCTGTCGCAGTACTATCTGTCCGAAACATTGCCGGAGCCGCTGGACGCCGCGATGGCGGTGCAGACTTGCGCCCGCCTGCATGCTGCCCTGGCACCGCCCCTGGCCGACACAGGTCGATTGCAGCAACTGTACGATGACATCGAGCAGCCGCTGCTGGCTGTGTTGTCGCGCATCGAGCGTACCGGCGTGCGCGTCGATGCCGCGCTGCTGAATAAACAGAGCGCGGAACTGGGGGCGCGGCTGGGCGAGCTCGAACACGCCGCCCACGCCAGTGCCGGGCAGGCCTTTAATCTGGGCTCACCGCTGCAGATTCAGGAAATTCTCTACGGCAAGCTGCAACTGCCGGTGCTGAAAAAAACCCCCAAGGGCCAGCCGTCCACGGCAGAGGAGGTGTTGCAGGAACTGGCGCTGGACTACCCATTGCCCAAGCTCCTACTTGAACATCGCGCCCTGAGCAAATTGAAGTCGACTTACACCGACCGCCTGCCGGAGCAGATCAACCCGGATACCGGGCGGGTACACACCCGCTACCATCAGGCCGTGACGGCGACCGGGCGCTTGTCGTCCAGCGACCCCAACCTGCAAAACATCCCGGTGCGCAGCGAAGAGGGGCGCCGTATCCGGCAGGCGTTTGTCGCGCCGCCGGGCTATGTGCTGCTGGCGGCCGATTACTCGCAGATCGAGTTGCGCATCATGGCGCACCTGTCGGGTGACGCCGGCTTGTTGCGCGCCTTCAGCAGTGCGCAGGACATCCACCAGAGCACCGCCGCCGAGGTGTTGGGGCTGGCGCTGGAGCAGGTGACCAGTGAGCAGCGGCGGGCGGCCAAGGCCATCAACTTTGGTCTGATCTATGGCATGTCGGCCTATGGCCTGGCGCGTCAGCTCGGTGTAGACCGTGGCGCAGCGCAGGACTATATCGACCGCTATTTTGCCCGCTATCCTGGGGTGAAGACGTTTATGGACAACACGCGGGCGCAGGCGCACGCCGATGGCTACGTCGAGACCCTGCTGGGCAGGCGTTTGTACCTGCCCGAGATCAACGCGCGCAACATGAACCGGCGTCAGTACGCCGAGCGCACCGCCATCAACGCGCCGATGCAGGGCAGCGCCGCCGACGTCATCAAGCTCGCCATGCTGCGTATCGATGCCTGGCTGGCGGAAAGTGCGATCGACGCGCGCATGATCATGCAGGTGCATGACGAGCTGGTGTTTGAGGTGGCGGAGGGCGCTGTTGCCGCGGCCTGCGAGGCGGTGCGGGCCCACATGACCGGGGTACTGAGCCTGTCCGTGCCGCTGGCCGTGGCTATCGGCAC
Organism: Gammaproteobacteria bacterium; assembly: GCA_030680605.1. NCBI lineage: Bacteria > Pseudomonadati > Pseudomonadota > Gammaproteobacteria > Gammaproteobacteria bacterium. The sequence goes on from JAUXUQ010000019.1 coordinate 148,452, forward strand.
AGGATCCAGCTGGGACGCGGCCCATTAACGGCAGAGAAAAGATACAAGAGAAAAGTCATAGTCTTGTTGGCAGAGTACAGGTCTATGTCGTTAATTTCATGAATATTTTTCTTTGCTCTTGTATCGTTTCTCTTTTCTCTGTTGCCAGGTGAACTTTCCCAAACCCACCCGGTCTCATGATACAGAGCGCACGCAATTGCGCTCCCCGTTCCCTCCCTGAACGGGTCTCCGTAGCCCGGCAAACCCCAAGCCGGGTGACACTTGCCCCGACTCTTCCCCCTTAGAGCCGGGGCTTTTTTTAGGTTGATGCACTATAATCACAGGCACGTTACAGCGACCCTTGTCCTCTGAGCCAACAATTTCTCCATGACGACGCACACCGGCCGCCGCACCACGGGCGCGATACTGCTAGATTTTCTGGGTTCCATGAATCTGGCAATTACCCTGTTGTCGGCCGTGGCAATAGCGTCGGTGATCGGCACCATACTGCAGCAAAACGAGCCCTACCAGAACTACATCCTCAAGTTCGGCCCCTTCTGGTTCGAGATATATAAATCCCTCGGGCTATTCTCTGTATACGGCGCTGGCTGGTTCATGGTGGTGATGACCTTTCTGGTGGTGTCCACCAGTGTGTGCGTCTACCGTAACGGCCCAAAAATGTTGCGCGATATGCGGGCGTACCGGGAAAACGCCACAGAAAACTCGCTGCGTACGTTTCGCCACAAGGCGGAGTGGAGTTTTGAGCTGCCGCCTGCCGCCGTACGCGAGGCAATTACAGGCCATCTGCAATCCCACGGTTACCGTGCGCGGATAAAAGAGCAGGCGGATCATACCGTCGTCGCCACCATGAAGGGCGCGGCCAATCGCCTGGGCTATCTGGCCACACACATCGGAGTCGTGGTGGTGTGCATCGGCGCCCTGCTCGATGGCAACCTGCCACTCAAGCTTGCCGAGCAAGCTGGCAAGGTGCGGATAGAGACGCGCGAAATGCCCGCCAACGAGGTACCGTCGATAAGCCGCTTGCCCGCAGACAATGCCTCCTATCGGGGGTTGGTCTCCATCCCCGAAGGCGCGAGGGTGAACTACATCGGCCTCAAGCTGCGTGATGGCTACCTGCTGCAGGAGTTACCGTTTGAGTTGCAGGTGAAGGATTTTCGTGTCGTGCATTATCCTGATGGCCAGCCCAAGTCGTTTGAAAGCGATCTGGTGATTTACGACCCGGAGGAATTCGCGCCACTGGAGCAGACCATCTCGGTCAACCATCCCTGGATTTACAAAGGCATTACCATTTATCTGGTGAGTTTCAGTGATGGCGGTTCGCAGTTGACGCTGAAGGCCTGGCCACTGACGGCGAGCGACTCTGTGCGGGATTTGCAAGGCGAGGTCGGCAAGAAACTGAAACTGGACAGTGCCAGCGGAGTACAGACGCTGGAGCTGGGTGATTTTAGTCTGTATAACGTGCAGCCAGCCAAGCCGGGCTCGGGCAAGCAGTTTCAGGATATCGGCCCCAAGTTCATCTTCAAGCTGCGTGACGCAAAGGGTACGGCGCTGGAGTATGAAAACTACATGTTGCCGCAGGAGCATGAAGGCCGCCAGTATCTGGTGAGTGGTGTGCGCGACAACCCGGATGACAAGTTTACCTATCTGCGCTTCCCGCTCGATGCCGGCGGCAGTCTGGAGCGCTTCATGCATTTTCGCGCCGCGCTGCACGATGAACAAAAGGTGCAGGCGGCGGTGCAGCAGACCGTGGCGCGCCAATTGGCGGCCGCGCCTAACCCGCGTATGCAACAGAGTTTGGCCGCACTGCTCGACGGGCTGCTGACCCAGTTCAATGCAGGGGGGTTTGATGCCGTGGCAACATTCATCCAGCAGAGTGTACCGCAGGCGCAGCGCGCACAGGCCTCCCAGCTTTATGTTGAGCTGCTGCACGAAACACTGCGCGCGTTGTATGCGGGCGTAGCGGCGGGCGAGGGGGGCAAGGTCGAGGATGCAGACCACAGCTTCTTTGACGATGCGGTGAACGTGTTGGGTGTGCTCAGCGCCTACGGCGCGCCCTATGTCCTGCAGTTGACGGATTTCCAGCATTTGCAGGCCTCTGTCCTGCAAATTACCCGCACGCCGGGCCAGGCTGTTGTCTATACGGGCTTTGGCCTGCTGCTGGTGGGTGTATTCATCATGTTTTATCTGCCACAACAGCGCATCTGGGCGGTACTGCGGCAGGAGGGCAATACCACCCGGGTGCTGGTTGCGGGCAGCAGCAACCGTGATCCGCTGGGCTTTGCCCAGCGCTTCCAGGCCATGAGCGAGGCGCTGGAGGCGCGGCTAAAGTCTTTGTGATATAACTGGCAGTATCAATGCAGTGGTGACACAGCGAGGAGATTCGTGATGGCCGTTACACGCGACAACATGACACAGGAATTTGACAAGCGTTCGTTGTGGGCGACCTTGTCTGGCTTGGACTGGGTGTTTGCAGCGCTGGTGATAGCCGGTGCGGGTTTTGTGTTGTACCGCTACGCGGCGGTGATGGACGTTTATGAGATTATTATTCTGTCCAGTGTGACGCCCGCGATAATCGCGCTGGGCTGGCACTGGAAAGCGGTGCGCGGCCTGCTGTTGGCGGTCACGGTGCTCAGTCTGGCGTCGGTGGGATTGTACGGTGACAGCCTGGCGCCGGCCGAGACCAGCTTCCTGCTCAAATTCCTGATATCGAGCCAGTCCGCCATCATGTGGATGAGCGCTCTGTTTGTGCTGGCGACCGTCACTTATTTCGCCGCCCTCTTTCTGCGCTCTGATTATGCGGGGCGGGTTGCGTCGGTCATGACCTGGTCAGCGGCGGTCATGGGCCTGACCGGCCTGATGGTACGGTGGCGTGAGTCGTATCTCGTGCATGCGGATTACGGCCACATCCCGATCAGCAACCTGTATGAAGTGTTCGTGTTGTTCTCCATCATTACGGCACTGCTGTATCTCTATTACGAAGGCCGCTACAAGACGCGCGCGCTGGGTGGTTTTGTGCTGCTCATTATCAGCGCCGCAGTGGGGTTCGTGCTCTGGTATATCTTCAAGCATGGCGGCACCGGCATTGCGCCACTGGTGCCTGCGCTGCAAAGCTACTGGATGAAGATACATGTGCCAGCCAACTTCATCGGCTATGGTTCATTCTCGCTCGCCGCGATGGTCGGCGTTGCTTACCTGTTGCGCGAGCGCGGCGAGCGCCGGAACCCCAATGGGTTGCTGGCCACGCGCCTGCCCGCGCTCGACGTGTTGGATGACGTGATGTACAAAGCAATCACGCTCGGCTTCAGTTTCTTTACGCTGGCCACCATCCTCGGTGCGCTATGGGCGGCGGAGGCGTGGGGCGGTTACTGGTCGTGGGATCCAAAGGAAACCTGGGCCTTGATTGTGCTGCTCAACTACGCGGCGTGGTTGCATATGCGCTTCAGTAAGGGCTGGCGCGGGCGGCCCATGGCGTGGTGGGCGATTGGCGGGTTATTCGTCACCCTGTTTGCGTTTATGGGTGTGAACCTGTTCCTGTCCGGCCTGCACTCCTACGGATCATTGTAGCGGACATACCGTTACGGACTATTTGGGTCCTGCGCCATAGATATAGCGCGAGAAGGTGGCGACATCCATGCTCATGCGCCGGATCAGATGGTCGAGACTGATGATGGCATGCTCGAGCAGGTTCACCGCGATGTAGGGGTGCTCGACGCGCAGGCGCTTGTACTTCACGCGGGTGAGCTTGAGTAGCTGCGTATCGGCGCTCATGGCGCGCATGCGCACCGAGCGCGGCGCGCGATCAAAGAACGACATCTCACCCATCAGTTCGCCTTCCTTCATGCGGCCCGCTTCAATTTCCTCGCCGCGCTCTTCATAAAACAGCGCGGCTTCACCCTTGACCACAAAGTAGAGTGCCTCGCCCACGTCACCGATGTCGGCAATGATGTCTTTCTTGTGAAAGCTTACCAGCTCGGTATAATCGAGCAAGGTATTGACCTCGTTGAGCGTGAGTGACTCGCACAAATACTGCTGATTGAGAAACTGGGTGAGACTGACTTTGTCCATGATGTTGGGCCCCGGCTGGCGTGACATTCGCTGTTACTCCATAGCATAAAAGATTCTTGGCCTCCTGTCTGCGCCCCGCTACGAGGGCACTTCTAATAAAAGTGGATGTTGACCGGGGCAGGGTGCAGCGCAGACGGGCAGCGGTCGCTCCCGTGTCCTGTGCCCGCGACATTCGTACCGCCTTGTGCGGCACAGTATTGGAGTAAAGGACGCATTTTCTAGGGGTACTCATGAAAGCCGCTGAACTACTGGTCAAATGCCTGGAAAATGAAGGAGTCGAATTCATTTTCGGCATTCCGGGCGAGGAAAATCTGCATGTGATGGACGCGCTGGCCGATTCGTCCATCCAGTTTGTGACCACGCGCCACGAGCAGGGTGCTGCATTCATGGCCGATGTCTATGGGCGTGTGACTGGGCGCCCCGGCGTGTGCCTGGCCACGCTCGGCCCCGGTGCCACCAATCTGGTCACCGGTGTGGCTGACGCCAACATGGACCACGCGCCGCTGGTCGCCATCGCGGGCCAGGCCAGCACCTCGCGCCTGCACAAGGAGTCGCACCAGGTGCTGGATTTGCAGGGCCTGTTCCGCCCCATTACCAAATATACCTCGCAACTGCTGGAGCCCGGCATCATCCCGGAGGTGGTGCGCAAGGCCTTCAAGCTGGCGCAGACGGAAAAGACCGGCGCCTGTTTTATTGATTTTCCGGAGAATATCGCCGCGCTCAGCATCGACGCCAGGCCGCTGCGGGTGCAGCAGCCCACGCCGCCGGAGCCGTCGCAGGATCGGGTGCGCGCCGCTGCCGAAACCATCAGCCGGGCGCAAAATCCGCTGATACTCGCCGGCAACGGTGTGGTGCGGGCGCAGGCCTGCCGGCAGTTGGCCGCGTTCGCCGAGCGGTTGCAGATTCCGGTGGCCAATACCTTTATGGCCAAGGGTGTGATCCCGTTCAAGCATCCGATGGCGCTGGGCAGCGCCGGCCTGCAGGCGCACGATTACACCAACTGCGGCTTTGACCGTGCGGATGTCATCATCTGCGTGGGTTACGATCTGGTCGAATATCACCCGTGCCTGTGGCACCCGAGCTGTGACCGCAAGATCATTCACATCGACATGTCGCCCGCCGAAGTGGACGCGAGCTACATTGTGGAGGTGGGCGTGGTCGGTGATATCGGCCTCAGCCTTGAGCGCATCGCGCAGGCGGCTACGCCGCACACACAGAAAACGCTACGCCCGCTGCGCGCGGCGCTGATGGACGACATGAATCGGCATCGCGACGACCAGTCGTATCCGCTCAAGCCGCAGAAAATCATCTGGGATCTGCGTACGGCGCTGGGGCTGGAAGACATTGTGGTATGCGATGTGGGGGCGCACAAGTTGTGGATGGCGCGCATGTTTCGCTGCGAACATCCCAACACCTGCGTCATTTCCAACGGCTTTGCCAGTATGGGCATTGCCGTACCGGGTGCGGTGGCAGCAAAACTCGCGTACCCGGAGCGCAAGGTGGTCGCGGTGACCGGTGATGCCGGATTTCTGATGAACTCGCAGGAGATCGAGACCGCGCTGCGCGTAGGCACGCCAATGGTAATATTGGTGTGGAACGACGGTGGCTACGGCCTTATTGAGTGGAAACAGAAAAACACCTTTGGCAGAAGCGCGCATGTGCGTTTCAACAACCCTGATCTGGTGAAGTACGCTGAATCATTCGGCGCCAAGGGTTACCGGGTCGAGCGTGCAGCTGACCTGATGCCGATACTGCAAGCCGCCATCGCGGATGATACGGTGAGCATCATCGACTGCCCGGTGGACTACAGCGAAAACCAGCGTCTGGCCGAAAAACTGGGCCCGATGATCTGCCCGCTGTAACCCGCCACTGCGAGATGTCGGCTCAAGTTTTGTTATCGTTAACCGATGACCTGCGGGCACCCCCGAGGTGCAAGGAGTAGGTATGGCCCAGGACGACGACACCAGGCGTTGGAAGCAGAAATACTACGATAACCTGGAACAGCTTGAGCGCCAGGAAAAGCAGTGGCGCGACGTAGAGAGTCTGTTGCGCCGTGGTATTGCGCGCCTCAGTCTTGCAGCGGGGGGTGCTGACCCGACGCTGGATCGTGAGTTGGAAACACTGCGCAATGCCCTGCGTGATGGTTGGGACAGCATGGCGTTGCGCAGCGTGGTTGAATCAGTGGGCGACAGCGTAGCCCGTCTTGACCGCCGTCGCCCGGTTGCGACCAGCCTGCCATCTGTGACCGACTCCCTGATACAGCTGCTGGATGAGTTGGGTTTGCCGCGCGGTATGGGACGCAAGGTCAAGGCCCTGCACAAAAAACTGCGGACCCACAGCCCTCAAGGCGACAGCATACCCCTGGTGCGCGAATTTGCCGCCTTGATCCAGGAGGCCCTGTCATTGCGCGCGACGCAGGACGCTCCCCTGTCGCAAGTTGCTGCCGCCATACCACAAACGGCTGCTGCTGCGCCCGGTGGCGAGGGGGGGATTCTGCGCCGGTTGTGGGGGGGTAGGCGTACGCCTGAATCTGCACCCGTGGTGGAAGAAATCATTGCGCCCCCTGCTGCAAAGGCGCCGCCACCTCCCGCAGCAGGCGGGGAAGAACTGCTACTGGCCCTCCTCGACAAATTGCCACTATCACAGGAGCGTGCTTTCCCGCTGCGGCGACGTGTTACGAATGATATGGCGCAGACGGAGCTCGGACGCCTGTTGGATGACATTGTCAGCGCGGTGCGTGCTACCTATAGTACGGCGCAGAGTGTGACGGAAGCGGCAGCAGCGCCTTTGCCGGCGCCGCCGGCCGCAGTCTCTGAGCTTCTGATTCAGCTTGTCGAGCTGCTGGATTTGCCGGAAGAGCTGGCTGAGAAATCAAATGAGGTCAGGCAGCGGCTCGAAGAAGGCCTGTGGGTCGGACAACCGGACAAGGCCCTGGAAGAGATTGCCTCGCTGGTCATAGAGGCGCGCTCGCGTGTGCAGAGAGAGAAGGATGAGATCGAGGCCTTTCTCGCACTGCTGACCGTGCGGCTGCAGGAGCTGGACGTACATCTGCAGAGCACGGAATCGTCACGTGTTGAGACGCGGCAGAACGGTGTGGCGCTGGATGTGGCAGTGCAGGCCCAGATCCATAGTATGGAAAGCGGTGTCCAGAGCGCCACCGAGATAGGTCAGTTGAAGCAGATCATCCAGTCACGCATTGATGCGATACGCACTCATCTGGAGCGGCACAGGCATGAAGAAGAAATGCGTAGTGCGCGTGTAGAGCAGCAGGTGCAGCAACTTACGCAGAAGCTGGAAGGGCTGGAGGCTGAAGCCGAGGTTCTACGTGCACGCATCGCGCACGAGCATGAACTGGCATTCAAGGACGGGCTGACTGAAATCCACAACCGTCTTGCATACCTGGAGCGTATCGCACAAGAGTATGAACACTGGAGGCGTTATCAGCACCCACTCGCCCTGTTGATATGGGATGTCGATCGCTTCAAGTTCGTTAATGATACCTATGGGCACAAGGCAGGTGACAAGGCACTAAAGACTATCGCAGATATCTTGCAGGACAATCTGCGCGCCACTGATTTTCTGGCCCGCTACGGCGGCGAAGAGTTTGTAATCGTGATGCCGAGCACGGCGCTGAGTGATGCTTTTCCGGTTGCGGAAAAATTGCGTGCGGCGATTGCGGCCAGCGATTTTCACTATCGTGAGCAGCTTGTCCCCATCACCATCTCCTGTGGCATGGCCGGGTTCAGGGCTGGCGATACCCCGGAGACAGTCTTTGGCCGCGCCGACAGTGCCTTATATCGGGCCAAGAAGGCAGGCGGCAACCAGTGCATCGCGGACCAGTGATGTGTTCGTGAAACTTCACGGCGCACGGGATGTCCTACGTTGACAGGCAGGGCGCAGCCACTATACTTTGACGATGGCAAAAGCAGGTAAATTGATTCACCTCTGGCTCGTCTTGCTGCTTGCGTTGGGGCCGAGTGTCGCCGCGCTGGCCGCAGTGCAGGCCGCTGCGCATGACCAGCAGCATGCGGTGGCTGCCCATGTGCAAGCCGAGGGTGGTCAGGCCGGTGGCGATCATCATGGTGCAGGGCACAATCACAATGTCTGTGGTGCGCAGTGTCTGGCGGCACTGCCTTCATTGCTGCTGCCAATGAGCAGCCTGTTCACAGGTACGCAATACTCCGCGCTTTCGGTGCCTGTTACGGGTACCGTAGTGGCGCCTGCCGCAAGACCCCCTCAAACCCCAATTGATTGGTAGTGTCAGACGATCGCCTGCATCAGCAGGTCGAGCAGCACGTCTGTTCAGTGCACCCGTGCGAAGCAGTGCGCAGGTATTCAACGAGCTTTTGCTGAAGGGGGTAAACCGTGTTTGAAATCATACCAAATTGGCATCCTGTATTTGTACATTTCACCGTGGCGCTGTGGTCATTGGCGGCATTCTTTTATTTGTCATTGCCGCTGATTAAGGCGCCCTCACTGCACGCCCAGTGGACGGTGCTGGCGCGCTGGAATCTGTGGCTGGGGACGGGGTTTTCCGTGGCGACGGCGATCTTTGGCCTGCTGGCCTACAACAGTGTGGCGCACGATACGCCGTCACATGATGCGATGACCGAGCACCGCAACTGGGCAGCGACCACCTTGCTGCTGTTTCTGCTGTTGACGGGCTGGTCGGTCTGGCGTTACCGCCGCAATATCACGGCCACCTCGGCGCCATTTCTGACGGTGTTGGCGCTTGCCGCTGTATTGCTGATGACGACGGCATGGCACGGCGCCGAGGTGGTGTATCGCTATGGCATTGGCGTCAAGTCCTTGCCGAAAGCAGAGGGCAAGACCTCCGGTGACGCGCACGATCATGCTCACGGGCATGCGGATATCGATATGGACATGGATATGAGCATGGAAGAGGACGTGATGCCAGCGCCCGGGTCTGAGGCTGGTCACGGACACGATGCATCCGACCCGCATTAATCCATGCGCTAACAGGCCGGTCGGTGCGGTGGCCAGCATGACGTGACAGGGGGGCCTCTGGCGGCTATCTGGCCCGCCAGAGGGCCTTGTATGCCGTTGTTTCTCGCGCTGACACGGGTCTGGCTGGTAGAATTCGCCTTCAGCATTCATGCGCCTGCCCGCTGGCGCCCCACCGTATCTCACCATCACCAAGGATTCCCTATGACGTTCAGTAGTTTGAAGCTGCATCCCGATCTTCTCAAGGCCATCAAGGAACTGGATTTCGTGCGCCCGACGCCGATCCAGGCCGACGCCATCCCGCCGGCGCTGGAGGGCCGAGATGTGCTGGCCTGCGCGATGACCGGCAGCGGCAAGACCGCAGCATTTCTATTGCCTATCCTGCACAAGCTCATCGACCAGCCGCGTGGCAAGACGCGCGCCCTCGTGCTCACGCCTACGCGCGAACTGGCGGCGCAAATCTACGAAGATCTGAACGAGTTGGCGGTGCATACCTCGCTCAGTGGCGCGGCGGTGTTTGGCGGGGTCGGCATGGGGCCGCAGGAGCATGCCTTCCGCCGTGGCGTAGATGTGCTCATCGCCACCCCCGGGCGCTTGCTCGATCACTTCAAGGCGCCGTATGCGAAGCTCGATGGGTTGCAGTATCTGGTGCTGGATGAGGCCGACCGCATGCTCGACATGGGTTTTCTGCCCGACATCCGTCGCGTGTTGAAGCATATCCCGCCGCGCCTGCAAACGCTGTTCTTCAGCGCCACCATGCCCGCACCCATCGCCACACTCACGCGCGAACTGTTACGTGATGCTGCTACCATCAACATCGAACGCCAGTCCACCCCGGCAGTAGGCATCACGCAGGCAGTCTATCCAGTGTTGCAGGAATTGAAGTCGGCGCTGTTGCTCGCGCTGCTGCAGCGCGGCGACATGAAGGAAGTGCTGGTGTTCACGCGCACCAAGCATCGGGCCAATCGGGTCGCAGAATATCTGGTTAAAAACGGTATCAACGCTGAGCGTATCCACGGCAATCGCTCCCAGACGCAGCGCACGGCAGCACTGGCCGGTTTCAAGAGCGGGAAATACCGCGTGCTGGTGGCGACCGACATCGCCGCCCGCGGTATAGACGTTGAAGCGCTGGGCCATGTGGTCAACTTTGATGTGCCGCTTGCGCCGGAAGATTATATTCACCGTATTGGCCGTACCGGGCGTGCCGAGTTGACCGGTGACGCCTTCACCTTTGTCTCGCCGCAGGAAGAGGGTGAGTTGAAAAGTATTGAGCGCGTGGTGGGTAAACGTCTGCCGCGTGTCACCGTGCCGGATTTTGACTACAACGCCAAAACAGAGGCACGCCTCGAGGTGCCGCTCGCTGAGCGCATCGCCGCCATCCGCGCCAAAAAGTCAGAAGATCGTGCACGCGGCAAGGCCAAGGCGGCGCGCAAGCCGGGCACCGCTGCAACAGCACAACAGCCCCGCCACAACGCGAATGCCTCACCCAGCACCCAACAGCCACGTCGTCAGCCGAATGCCGCCAGAACGCAGCGGCCTAAATCCGGCCCTGGACGGGTGAGCGACAACGCAGGCAACAGCTCGGGTAATCGCTCCGGCAATCGTTCTGGAGATCGCTCAGGTAACCGATGACAACCCCGTGACTGCAGCGGTATGAGCAGCTTTCGTTCTCGTACAGTGACCGTGCTGCGTCGTCTCAGCGGTGCATGCCTGCTGTTGCTCTGCATTGCGGGCACGACGGCGCAAGCCGAAGCAGTTGTTCCCAGGGCAGCGGCCATTGCCTCGGCCCATCCACTCGCCACACAAGCGGGCTACGACATACTGGCGCGGGGCGGTAACGCCTTTGATGCCGCCGTGGCGGTGGCTGCTGCGCTGGCAGTGGTAGAACCATACTCGTCCGGGTTGGGTGGCGGCGGCTTCTGGTTGTTGCACCGTGCGGCGGATGGTTTTGAAACCCTGCTGGACGGCCGTGAGACCGCACCCGGCGCTGCCAGTGCGGCACTCTATCAGGATAGCGCGGGGGAACTCATCCCCGGTGCCAGCCTGAATGGCGCCAAGGCCGCAGGCATTCCCGGTGTGCCGGCCGCGTTGGGTCACCTGGCGGAGCACTACGGCAAACTGCCGTTACGGGTAACGCTCGCATCCGCCATTCATCACGCCCGTCACGGATTTGCCGTCGATGCCCGTTACGCCTACATGGCGCAGTTGCGCGCCGAGATCTTGCGTGCCGATGCGCCTACCGCCCGTATATTTCTGGGCGGCGACAAATTACCGCAGGCGGGATACTGGTTGCGCCAACCGGCACTGGCCGCCACGCTTGAGACGCTGGCACAGCATGGCCGCCACGGGTTTTATCGCGGGGCAGTCGCGCGTGAGCTGGTTCGGTCGGTGCAGGCCGCAGGGGGCGTGTGGACATTGCAAGACCTGAAAAATTACCAGGTCGTAGAGCGTGCGCCCGTCAAATTCAGCTATCGGGGGGCAACCATCACGGCAGCGTCACTGCCATCCTCCGGTGGCGTCACGCTGGCGCAGAGCCTGAACATACTCGAGCGTATGCAGTGGGACACAGAAACGGACAAGGCGCATCTGGTGGTGGAAGCGATGCGGCGCGCCTACCATGACCGCGCGCGTTATCTGGGCGACCCTGATTTTGTCGCAGCACCGGTTGAGCAATTGGCGAGCAAGGACTACGCCGCCGAACGTGCCGCCAGCATCAAGTTGCAACAGGCCACGCCCAGCGCTGCACTGGCGGCGACTGATGCGGTGCAGCAAGGCGACAACACCACCCACTATTCCATCGTCGATGCCGCCGGTAACCGCGTGGCAGCCACACTCAGCATCAACATCCCGTTCGGCGCGGCACGAGTGGCCGGGAATACCGGCGTGCTGCTCAACGATGAGATGGATGATTTCGCCATGTCGGCCGGGGTCGCCAACATCTACGGCCTGGTACACGGCAGCGCAAACCTGATTCAGCCCGGCAAGCGTCCACTCTCCAGCATGACGCCCACCTTTGTCGAAGACGCCAAGGGGCTGCTCATACTCGGCACACCCGGCGGCTCGCGCATCATCAGCATGGTGTTGCTGACGATACTGGATTATCTGGAATCACCCGCACCGAACCTGCGGGCGCTGGTGTCGGCGCCGCGCTATCATCACCAGTATCTGCCCGATCACCTTGAGATCGAGCCGGATGCCTTTTCGGCGGAGTGGATCAAGGCGCTGGAGCAGCGCGGCCACACGCTGAAAACCGCCAACCGTCAGTGGGGCAACATGCAGGCGGTATGGGTGGACAAGGCAAGCGGGCGCAGTGTGGCGGCCAGTGATCCGCGCGGCGAAGACTTCGGCGGGTACTGATCAGGCCGGTTGACCGTTAGGCCCGTTGCCGGCCAACACCCCTGTCTCACCTTCCGAGCGCGCAATCACCACCGCGCCGCAGGAGTCACTGAAGACATTGACCGCCGTGCGACACATGTCCAGCACCCGGTCGACCGCCAGAATCAGCCCCACCGCTTCGAGCGGCAACCCGATGGCAGCCAGAATGATGCTGATGGCCACCAGGCTCGCCGACGGAATCCCGGCCACGCCGATAGAGGTCAACAGTGCCACCAGCACAATGGTGAACTGCTGAACAAAGCCCAGCTCGATGCCATAGGCCTGCGCGATGAACATGGCTGCCACACATTCGTATAGCGCCGTGCCATCCATGTTCACCGTAGCGCCGAGCGGCAGCACAAAACTGCTGGTGCGATTCGAGACCCCGGCGTTTTTCTCCACACACTCCATCGTGATCGGCAGCGTGGCCGACGAAGAACTGGTGGAAAAGGCCGTGAGCAGGGCAGGCGCCATGGCGCGATAGTGTCTGCGTGGGCTGACGCGGGCGACGAAAATCAGAATCAGCGGCAGGGCGATGAAAAAATGCAGCGCCAGTGCCGCGATCACGCTGATGAAAAACCACAGCAACGGTAAAAAGGCGGAGAACCCCGTGTCGGCAACCACTTTGGCGACCAGTCCAAACACGCCGAGCGGCGCGAACTTCATCACCAGGTCGGTGATCTTCATCATCACGTGGAACACGCCCTGCCAGAAGTTGTACATGCTTTCGGCGTAAGCATTCTGGATGCGCGTCATAAAGAAACCGAACAGCAGGCTGAAAAAAATCAACCCCAGCATCTGACCGTCGGCAGCAGCGGCGATGACGTTGGCGGGCACCATGCGCAGGAAGATATCCACCAGATCGCCAGCACCCTTGCCCTCCACCGAGGCGACGACCTCTTCTACACCTTCAGACAGGCCTACCAGATCCCTGGCCGGCTCGCCGTCTACTACACCGGGGGCAACAATATTCACCACCGCCAGTCCTATCAGGATAGCCAACAGGCTGGTGGAAAAGTAATATAACAGGGTCTTGCCACCCAGCCGGCCGAGCGCGTTGCCGGAGCCGATACCGGCGATGCCAACGATAATGGAAGACACCACCAAGGGCACGATCAGCATCTTGAGGGCGTTCAGGAACAGGTTGCCGATGAATGCGAACAGGTCATAAAAGCGCAGCCCCGCAATACCGCCCTCGGTACCTGCCAGCGAGCCTGCCAGTACCGCCAGCAGCAGGGCGATCAGGATTTGCCAGTGCAATTTGAGTTTCAGCATGCGTGATGACCCGTCGTCGAGGGTTTGAATGATTACAGCATTACGGGGATAGTAGGTGTATTGAGCAATGCAACGCAACCCCGGCCGGGGTGTGCAGCTTTACGGAGATGTAAATAATGGCACAGGATCCGGTATGTGGCATGACCGTAGCGGAAGACAGCAAGCTCCGTTACGTTTACGCAGGTACGACACATCTTTTTTGCAGCAGCGGCTGCTTGGCAAAATTCCAGGCAGCGCCGCAGCAGTATCTGAATCCCGCTGCCAGTGCGGCAGCCGCGCCCAAAACGGACAGTGCACCGCACACGCAGGGCAAGGCAGTGGAATACACCTGCCCCATGCATCCCGAGATCGTGCGCAATACGCCGGGGCCGTGCCCGATCTGCGGCATGGCCCTGGAGCCACGCGGCGTGACGATAGAGGAGGATACCACCGAGTTGGATGACATGACGCGCCGCTTCTGGGTCAGTGTCGTGTTGTCGACACCGGTCTTCGTGCTTGCCATGCTGGCCGATCTGGCGCCCGCGTGGTTGCCCGCTGCGTTGTCGATGCGCGGTGTGCAATGGATCGGGTTTGTGCTCGCTACGCCCGTGGTGCTGTGGGGCGGCTGGCCGTTCTTTGTGCGGGGCTGGGCCTCGGTAGTCAATCGCAACCTCAACATGTTTACCCTGATCGGGCTGGGTGTCTCCGTTGCCTGGGCCTATAGCGTGGTGGGCCTGTTGTTGCCGCAGTTATTTCCGCCGCTCATGCGACACGGGGGCAACGTGCCGGTGTACTTTGAGGCCGCCGCCGTTATCACCACGCTGGTGCTGCTGGGGCAGGTGCTGGAATTGCGCGCGCGCAGCCGCACCAATGCCGCTATCAAGCTGCTGCTGGGGCTGGCGCCCAAGACCGCGCGCATCGTGCGCGAGGGCGGCAAGGAAGAGGACATCCCGCTGGAACAGGTGCAGGTCGGCGATCATCTGCGCGTACGCCCCGGCGAAAAGATTCCTGTTGATGGTGTGGTGATAGAGGGCGCGAGTTCCGTTGATGAATCGATGGTGACGGGCGAGCCTATCCCGGTGGGAAAACACGCCGGTGAGCGGTTAATCGGCGCTACCGTAAACGGCACCGGTGCGCTGGTAATGCGTGCCGAGAAAGTGGGCAGTGATACCCTGCTCGCGCAAATCGTGCATATGGTGGCCGAGGCCCAGCGTTCGCGTGCGCCGATCCAGAAACTGGCCGATGTGGTGTCCGGCTATTTCGTGCCTGCCGTGGTGGTCATCGCCATACTCAGTTTTATTGTCTGGAACGGCTGGGGGCCGGAGCCGCAGCTCGCCCATGCCATCGTCAATGCCGTGGCCGTGCTGATTATCGCCTGCCCGTGTGCGCTCGGGCTGGCAACGCCGATCTCCATCATGGTGGGCACCGGGCGTGGTGCCATGGCCGGCGTGCTGATCAAGAATGCCGAAGCGCTGGAAATCATGGAGAAGGTCGATACTCTGGTGGTCGACAAGACCGGCACCCTCACCGAGGGCAAGCCACGGCTGGTGGCGGTATCGGCGGTGGCGGGTTTCAATGAAGATGACGTGCTGCGTCTGGCCGCGAGTCTGGAGCGCGGCAGCGAGCACCCGCTGGCGGAAGCCATCGTACGGGGTGCGGAAGAGAAGGGTGTGCAACTGGTGCAGACCAGTAATTTCCAATCCATCACCGGTAAAGGCGTGACGGGTGAGGTGGAAGGCCGCAAGCTCGCGCTGGGAAATATCAAACTGCTGCAAGACGCCGGTGTCGACGGCGGCGCACTGCCACAACAGGCCGAGGCGCTGCGCGCCGAAGGGCAGACCGTGATGTTTCTGGTGATCGACGGTACCGCCGCCGGGTTTATCGCCGTGGCCGATCCGATTAAGGAGAGCACGCCCGAGGCTATCCGTGATCTGCACGCAGAAGGTGTGCGCGTCGTCATGCTCACCGGTGACAGTCGCACCACTGCCGAGGCTGTCGCGCGGCATCTCGGTATTGATCAGGTGCATGCGGAAGTGCTGCCCGAGCAGAAGGCCGAAATCATCAAACAGTTGCAGGCCGAGGGCCGCATCGTCGCCATGGCGGGCGACGGCATCAATGACGCGCCGGCATTAGCGCAGGCCCAGGTCGGTATTGCCATGGGCACCGGCACTGACGTCGCCATGGAAAGCGCCGGGGTGACTCTGGTGAAAGGCGACCTGCGCGGCATTGTGCGCGCCCGCCGCTTGAGCCGTGCCACCATGCGCAACATCCGCCAGAACCTGTTCTTCGCCTTTATCTATAACGCGCTCGGTGTGCCCGTGGCTGCAGGCGTCCTATACCCGGTATTCGGGTTATTGTTGTCACCTATTATTGCCGCTGCCGCCATGAGTTTCAGTTCAGTGTCGGTGATCACCAACGCACTCAGGTTGAATCGGGTGAGGCTGTGAATAGGGGTTTTGTGTAAGTGAGATTTTTTAAAGAAGAACGTGATGGAGCATGACGAATCTACCGAGCACGGTGCACATTGTGCTCCACGGGGATACAACTGGATTCTCGTTGCCTTTCTGGCGATCGCCAGCTGCCTCTTGTTCACCGAACATCAGACGCGGCTGCGCCAGCGCGAGCTTTGAGAGGTACAGCCATGCCCTTCATCACCACGCCTGCACAGCAGCATTTCCCCTGGTACGTGCGGCTGTTCTTCTGGAATCAGCGCCGCAAGTACGGTGCCGTGCTCGAACCCGCGCGCCTGTGGGGCCGCAGCCCGCTGGTGTTCCTCGGCGTGGCCACGCTCTACGGCGCGCTCGACCGGCGCGCCTCACCGATCGAGCCGGTGCTGCGCTCGCTCGTCACGGTGCGGGTGTCGCAGATCAACTGGTGCCGCTTCTGCGTGGACATCAACTCGGCCCTGGTGCTTAAGCGCGGCGGTGACCTCGAACGGCTCGCCGCGCTCGAGCGCTTCGAGGAAAGCGCGCTGTTCAGCGAGCGCGAGAAGGCGGCGCTCGCCTATGCCGAGGCGGTCACATACCTGGAGCGGCAAGTGACGGCCGAGCATCTCGCGCGGCTGCGGCATCACTTCGACGACGACGCCATCATCGAGCTCACCGCGCTCGTCGCGTTTCAGAACCTGTCGAGCAAGTTCAACGCGGCCCTGGGCGTCGAGCCGCAGGGCTTCTGCCACGCAGCGCCGCAGCCCAAAGACGCGCACCTGGAGCAAGGCGGCTGATCGGTGCCGCCGATATCGTGCTGATGCGCAATGATCCGCGCGGCGTCACCACAGGAGAGAACCTATAAGACAGCTCTGGCTCGTGATACTGACCATTGCATTGGATGCGCCGGCTTGGGCCGAGGAGCCCAGCGGACGCGAGCTGGTGGCGCACGTCGAGCGGTTACTGTGGGGCAAGACGAACCAGGGACTCGCGGAGATGACGGTGGTCACGCCGCGCTGGACGCGCACGCCGCTATGCCGGTATCTATATTCAAGTGCGATTTCACGCCACTGCTGCGCACCGAGAACAACCTGATCGCCAACCTTGATGACGGCAGCCTCTTCTTCGCACCAAGTCTCATCTACTCGCTCACCGATAACTGGGATTGGGCCGCTGGTGTGCAACTTTTCCATGGCAACACCGGCAGCGAGTACGGACGATTTTACGACCTTTACTACACGTCCCTGCAATGGTATTTCTGATCCTGCGCGCTCCGGCAAACTGCGTTGCGTGTGCAGATTCTCTCCTACGCATCATGTCCGGACTTCTGCTACAGTAACCGAAGCTGCCGGGTTTCTTAAGCCTATATGTATTACGCATGCATAGCGCGTAGAGAAATAAAGTAGCCCTCGCCGGCTTGGGGGAGTAATGACGTAAGTGGGTCTGACTGAAAAATACGCGGGAGTGCACTATGAATGAATCGAATTCAACCACCCAACATCCACAGCACGCTGCTTCGGCAGCAGGTGGCCACGCCCGCCTGATTGTTCCCGGGATGGGGAGCGATCATTGCGCAGGTCTCGTCTCTGAGTCGATCAAACGTCTTTCCGGCATCTCCGATGTAAGCACAAACATCGCCAACCACAAGGTGGCGGTCCGCTTCGACCCCTCGGCGACGACGACGGACGAGATACGGTCTGCGGTAGAGCGAGCAGGCTACGATGTCGCTGCGGTGGAGGAAGGCACTATGCGTGGCCGCAGTGCAGAGTCCGGCGACGCCGAGGAACGTTATCTCACGCAGGCGTGGCAACGCCTGTGGATCGCCGCGATACCGACTACGCTCATCATGATTCTGATGGGCCTGCACATGTTCTGGCAGCCCATTCCAGGCTACCTGTCCCTTGTGGCGGTGCTGGCCTTCCCGGTGGTGTTCCTTTATGGCGGCTGGGCGACGCACCGCTCGGCCTGGCGTTCACTGACCAACCGCACGGCCAATATGGACGTGCTGATCTCAATGGGCAGCTTGCCGCCCTATTTGATCGGGCTGATCGGTTTCGTCTATCCGATGACCTCCTTCATCGAAATGGCGGCGACCATCATGAGCTTCCACATGCTGGGCCGTTATCTGGAGACGCGCGCCAAGGGGCGCGCTTCGCAGGCGATCAAGAAGCTGATCACACTTGGTGCCAAGACAGCGACAGTTATCAAGGACGGGCGCGAGGTCGAGGTGCCGGTGGCGGAGTTGGAGGTGGGGGATGTGATGGCGGTACGCCCGGGCGCCAAGATACCCACCGACGGCGAGATCGTGGAAGGCGCCGGCCATGTGGACGAGTCGATTGCGACCGGCGAGTCGGTGCCGGTCGAAAAGGGTCCGGGCGACGCCGTGCTGGGCGCCACGATTAACAAGGAAGGTTTCCTCAAGATCCGCGCTACGCGGGTTGGCGCCGATACCTTCCTCGCCCAGGTTATCCGGCTGGTCGAGGAGGCGCAGGGCTCGAAGGTGCCGATCCAGGAATTCGCCGACCGCGTCACGGGTCATTTCGTGCCGGCGGTGATCCTGATCAGCGTGGCGAGCTTCGTTATGTGGTTATTGATACCGGAAACGCTGTGGCCAATCCTCGAATGGGGCGCCAGCTTCCTGCCTTGGGTCGACCCGGAACTCACGCCGCTGATGACCGGCCTCCTCTCGGCGGTCGCGGTGCTGGTCATCGCCTGTCCCTGCGCCCTCGGCCTCGCCACACCCACGGCGATCATGGTCGGCTCGGGCCTCGGCGCCGAGCGGGGCGTGCTGATCCGTTCGGGCGAAGCGATCCAGACCTTGAAGGACATCAAGGCCGTCGTCCTCGACAAGACGGGAACGATTACCGAAGGCCGGCCGGCCCTCACCGATGTGGTGACGGCGAACGGTTTTTCGCAGGACGAGGTGCTCATGCTGGCCGCCTCGCTGGAGAAGGGGTCGGAACATCCCTTGGGCGAGGCCATCATCAAGGGTGCCGAGGCGAAAGGACTCACGTTGCAAGCGATAGAGGGTTTCGCTGCCATCCCAGGTCACGGGGTGAACGGCAAGGTGGGCGACCGCGATGTGTTGCTGGGCAACGCCAAGCTGATGCAGGAGCGCGACGTGGACAGCGCTGCGTTGCAAGGAGAATGGCAGCGTCTCGCCAGTGAAGGAAGGACACCCATGTTCGTGGCAGTAGACGGCCGGGCCGCCGGGTTGGTGGCGGTGGCAGACACTGTCAAAACAGACTCCAAGGTGGCCATCGCCGCGCTCATGGAGATGGGCATCCATGTGGTGATGATCACCGGCGACAACGAGCGTACAGCCAGGTACGTGGCATCCCAGGTGGGTATCGACGAAGTGCTGGCCGGGATACTGCCGGAGGGCAAAGTCGACGCAGTGCGCCAGCTTCAGGCGAAGTATGGCGACAAAGTCGCCATGGTCGGTGACGGTATCAATGACGCGCCGGCCTTGAAGCAGGCCAATGTCGGCATCGCCATTGGCGCCGGCGCGGACGTCGCCATCGAGGCGGCCGATGTCACCCTGGTCAAGGGGGAACTCAGCAAGGTGGTTGAGGCGATCCGCCTCTCAAGGGCCACGTTCCGCAAAATCATC
Organism: Gammaproteobacteria bacterium; assembly: GCA_030680605.1. Classification (NCBI taxonomy): domain Bacteria; kingdom Pseudomonadati; phylum Pseudomonadota; class Gammaproteobacteria; species Gammaproteobacteria bacterium. Next base: position 168,150 of record JAUXUQ010000019.1, read on the forward strand.
GAGAACCTGTTTTGGGCCTGGTTCTACAACCTCGCCGCCATTCCCATCGCGGCAGTCGGTCTCTTGCACCCGATGATTGGCGTGATTGCGATGACTGTCAGCTCGCTCTCCGTGATCGGTAATTCGCTGCGCCTCAAGCAGGTCCGGCTCAAGGTAAGTTAAGGCATCTCTGATTTATTCAGAGTTTCCTTAATAAACAGCGCTTACGCCCCATCTATACTAAGCGCTTGAAAAGGGTGGCGGGAGGGTGTGACGAACCAGGCTGCTCGTCATTACTTCTCGTCGGTGTCGCACGGACATCGGCTGCGGCCGGGGCCAGCACTACTTCCCTCGCCCGAGACCGTCCGTGAACTGCATGCGGAAGACGTGCGCCATGAGCTTCGGCTCGGTGTCGGTGTGCGGCTGCGTACCGTCCGGCTGTGAGCCGGGAAAGCCGATGGATGTAAAATAATTGAGTAACTGAGGCAATGACAGCCGAACACATTGCGCAACTGGTAATCAAGGTGGATGCGGTGTCCGTTGCGGGGGCGTGGACCGTGCGGGGCATCGCCCAGATCGAGCAGCGCCTGGACAGCATTTCCTGGCCCGGTACTGGAGCGCTGGTGATCGACGCGGCGGCGATCACCGCGCTGGACACTGCGGGGGCGTGGCTGCTGCAGCGGACGGTGCGCGCGCTGGAGCAGCGCGGGCGGAGTGTCCGGATTAATGGGCTGCGGCCTGAGTTCAACGCCTTGCTGCAGTTGATTGCAGCGCGCGCCGTAACGCCGGAACACGCAGCTCCGGCCAGAGACGGCCTGCTGGCGAGTATCGGGCAGCACACCTGGCGCGGGCTGCTCGGCATGTCCGGCATGCTGGCGTTTATCGGGGAAAGCGCGACCGCCCTGCTGCGTTCGCTCGCCCAGCCGCGCCGCCTCCGCTGGCGCGCCATCCTCCATAATCTGCAGACGGCCGGGGTTGAGGCGCTACCCATCACCGGCCTGCTGGCGTTCCTGATGGGGGTGGTGATCGCGTATCAGGGTGCGGATCAGTTGCAACGCTTCGGCGCGAATATATTCATTGTCGATCTGGTGGGGCTTTCGATGCTGCGCGAGCTTTCGCCCCTGCTCACCGCCATCATCGTCGCGGGGCGGTCGGGTTCCGCTTATACGGCGCAAATCGGCACCATGAAGGTCACCGAGGAGATTGACGCGCTGCGTACCATTGGCGTCGGGCCGCAGGAACTGCTGGTGCTGCCCAAGATGCTGGCGCTGATCGTCGCGTTGCCTCTGCTCACGGTGTATACCGATGTGGCCGGTGTGCTCGGCGGTATGGTCATGGCGCGCTCCAAGCTCGGTGTCAGCTTCGAGGATTTCCTCGATCGCTTTGAAGACGCAATCAGCCTGTCTTCCTATCTGGTCGGTATCGGCAAGGCGCCGGTGTTCGCCGCGATCATCGCGCTGGTTGGATGCTACCGCGGGTTTCAGGTCAGCGGCAGCGCCGACAGCGTCGGGCGGCAGACGACGCTGAGCGTGGTGCAGTCCATCTTTCTGATCATCGTGGCCGATGCGCTGTTCTCCATCATCTTCAACTGGCTCGACATCTGAGCACTGCGATGGAACAATCGCAGAACAGCGATGCCGTAGTCGAAATCCGCGATCTGAACACGCGCTTCGGCAAGGCCGTGGTGCACGAGAACGTCAGCCTCACGGTGCGTCCGGGCGAGATTTTTGCGCTGGTGGGCGGCAGCGGCTGCGGCAAGTCCACCCTGCTGCGCGAGGTCATCCTGCTGCAGCCGCCGGTATCGGGTTCGATCCGGGTGTTCGGACGGGAAGTGCTCGGCTTGAGCGACGAGCAGGCACTGCCGCTGCGGCGCCGGTGGGGCGTCATGTTCGAGCGCGGCGCATTGTTCAGCTCGCTTACGGTGGCGGAGAATGTCGGCATGGTGCTGCGCGAGCATACGCAACTCAGCGACCAACTCATCGAGGAGATTGCTGCCATAAAAATCGCGCTTACCGGGTTGCCTGCTGATGCGGCCTCAAAATATCCGAATGAGCTGAGCGGCGGGATGCGCAAACGCGCTGCGCTGGCGCGCGCCATCGCCCTCGATCCCGAACTGCTTTTTCTCGACGAACCGACCGCAGGCCTCGACCCGCTCAGCGCAAGCGGCATTGACGAGCTGGTGGTGAGCTTGCGCGATGCGCTCGGATTGACCATTATGATGGTGACGCACGACCTCGACCTGCTGTGGCGGACGGCAGACCGCGTCGCAGTGCTGGGTGAGGGGCATATCCTGGGAGTCGGCACCATGGCGGAGCTCTCCCAGTCTGGGCATCCGCTGATCCGGGAATATTTCTATGGGCCGCGCGGACGCGCGGCACGCGAGCAGGCATGGAAGACAAAGTAAGGTTTGCCGCTGTCGGAATTTTCGTGCTGGCATTAAGCGCAGCGCTGATCGGCAGCGTGCTGTGGTTGAGCAGCGGGAATTCCTATCGCAAGGATTACGACATCTACCAGACGTACATGAAGGAGTCGGTGTCGGGGCTGAATCTCAATGCGCCGGTGCGTTACCACGGCGTCGAGGTCGGCCGCGTGCGGAAAATAGCGCTGGCGCCGGGAAATATCGAACAGGTGCAGCTGACGCTTGCCATCGAGCGCGGCACGCCGGTCAAAGAGGATACCGTGGCCGTACTCCAGACGCAGGGATTGACCGGTATCGCCTTTGTCGATCTGACGGGGGGTGGCCGCGATTCGCCTCCGCTGCAACAGCAGGCCGGCGAGAAATACCCGGTGATCAAGACCGGGCCTTCGCTCATGACGCGGCTCGATTCCGCGCTCACGGCGTTGCTCACCAATCTCAACCGCACCAGCGAGAACCTTAATGCCCTGATGGATGAAGATAACCGGCGCGCGGTCAAGACAACCCTGGCGGATCTCAGGGTTTTGTCGAGCACCCTTGCGGCACGCTCGGCCGCGATTGACTCCACCCTGACCAATGCGGCGCGCACCCTGGAAAACACCGCGCGCCTGAGTGAAGAACTGCCGCAACTCGCGCAGCGCGTACAACGCAGCGCGGATGCCTTCGACCGCATGGCCAGTGAGGTCGCCCGTGCCGGAACGAGCGCAAGCGGCGTGTTTGATGGCGCCCGCACCGATGTTCAACAGTTTACCGGCGGGACGCTGCCGGAAATGCACCAGTTGGTGACGGAATTGCGCGACTTGACCGGTTCGTTGCGGCGCTTCAGCGACCAACTGGAACAAAACCCAAGCACGTTATTGTACGGCAAGCCCGCAGGAAAGCGCGGGCCAGGTGAATGACTCCATCAATTGGCACTATGCCCACTGAGCGATGAACATAAACAGACGCAAGCGTATTCTCTGCCGGACACTCCAGGCCCTGGTGTCCGTCATGCTGCTCGCCGGCTGTGCGGGATTGCCGGCACCGCAGGTGGAAAGCCCGAGTATCTATGTGCTCGACGCACAACCGGCCATCAAGGCAGCGCAAGCAAAGCGCGACTTGGTGTTGGCAGTCAGTCTGCCGCGTGCGCGCCCCGGTTTTGATACCCACCAGATGGCCTACGTGCGGCAGCCCCACGCACTGGACTACTTTGCGGCAAACCGATGGGCGGATACTCCAGAACGCATGCTGGGACCGCTGCTGGCGCAGGCGTTGGAGCAAACGGGGAGCTTTCGCGCCGTGGTGCAAACGCCGGGCGTGGTGCCCGCCGACGTCAGGCTCGATACAGAGTTGATCCGCCTGCAGCACGATTTCGGCACCCGGCCCAGCCGGATACAACTCACGCTGCGCGCGCAACTGATCGACGTGCGCAGCAAACGGGTGCTGGCCGTGAAGCTGTTCGATGAGACTGAAAACGCCGCCAGCGAAGATGCCTACGGCGGCGTCACCGCCGCGAACCGGGCACTGCAACGCGTGCTGGAGCAGGTGGCCGATTTTTGTATTGACGCGTCAGCCAGCCAGTAGTTCTTGCTCAATGGCTGATGTGGTTGGTGCGTAAAATATTCGGCTAAAGGGGACGCTACCCATATTTATCACTATGTTTGGAGTTTCAAGCAAGCTTTTTCACGCCCGCTTTCTTTGCCGCCTTCTGCAAGTCTTCGTCGAGCGTGGCCAGCGCTATGCCCAGCCTTAAGGCCAGTTCGAGGTAGGAGGCATCGTACGCAGACAGTTTGTAGCGCCGCGCCAGTTGCAGGGTATCAGACAGCGCGTGCTGGAATGTGGCCGCGTCCACTTCAATATCCACGCCCTCCAGCATCTCAAGAAACGCCCCGCTCCGCGCTTCTGTCACAAGGTCTTTCGCTTCCGCTCTGGCAATGACGTTTGCCACTTCCAGCCCCCATGTCACGGGTACGAGGGCGTTGGTCTTTTTCATCGCATCAAGCACTTTGCCGGC
>JAUXUQ010000020.1 GCA_030680605.1 Gammaproteobacteria bacterium
CATCCAGCGGCGACAACCGGCCCATCAGCACGAAGTACATGCCGCGATAACACTGTGCCTGCTCCATCATCAGCAGGTCGGCGGGCATTTCCACCACGCACAACAGGCTGGCATCGCGCTTGGCCGACGCGCACAACGCGCACACTTCCTGCTCGGAAAAATTGTTGCATTTGCCGCAGTGGCGGATGTTGCTGGCGGCCAGTTCCAGCGATTGCGCCAGGCGCAGCGCCCCGGCGCGGTCGCGCTGCAACAGATGATAAGCCATGCGCTGCGCGGATTTTGGCCCGACACCCGGCAGGCAGCGCAGCGCCTGCACCAGTTCGTTGATAAGAGAGTCTTGTGCCATGCTAATTACCCATAGGTGCGTAAGCAGTGAAGGTCTTTACCCATGCACCCCCTGTACAGGGGCGGTACAGGGTGGGGGCAGATAAAACAGGGTATTTAATCAGGCGCCATGGATGACGCCTGATTAAAACGGCATCTTGAAGCCGCCCGGAAGACCGAGTCCGCCGGTCATACCCGCGTATTTCTCCTGCGTGGCCTGCTCCACCTTGCGTACGGCGTCATTCACCGCTGCCGCCAGCAGGTCTTCGAGCATCTCCTTGTCATCCTGAAGCAGGCTGGCATCGATATGCACCCGTCTTACGTCATGGCGCCCGTTCATTATCACACTCACCAATCCGGCGCCCGACTCACCTGTAACTTCCAGCGCAGCAAGCTCTTCCTGCGCCTTCAGCATGTTGGCTTGCATCTGCTGCGCCTGTTTCATGATACTGCCCAGTCCACCTTTCATCGTCATTCCTTCCTTCTGGCCGTCAATATTCACCCACCCAGCAGCGGGCTACTCCTTGTTCATCACACGCACAGCATCGGGCTGCACGCGTGTATTGAAGGTCGCACACAGTGTCTGCACCAGCACATCACCCTCAATGACCTGCAGCGCTGCCTGCTGGCGATCATTCTGCAGGCGTGCGTCCGTCAGCGCAGGCGTTTCCTGCTCCGGCTTGCCGGTAGCAATATCCAGCTTGACCGGTACACCGAGATGCTTCTGCAGCGCCTGCTGTAGCTGCTGCTCGACCGTCTTGCGCTGCAAATGTGCCTGCGCTGCATCCAGCAGCAGATGCACGACCGGACCTTCGCGCGCCACCAGCACGCAATTGGCTGCAAGCTGGCGTGTCATGCCGGTAAGCTTGAGCGCATCGATCATGCCCGCCCACTCACTACTGGCAGCAGGTGGCAGAGACGGCGCAGCCACCCCAGTGCCGCCTTTCGCTGCGGGCGCAACTGGAGCAGCGGACGCAGCCTTGGCGGGCGCGGGACTCGGTGCGGTCTGCGTTGCCGTAACAGGCCGGAAGGCCAGCATGCGCAACAACAACATCTCAAACCCGGCCTGAGACTCAGGCGCCAGCGGCAGATCACGCCGCCCCAGCGTGCCGATCTGGTAAAACAGTTGTACATCCTCCGCAGTAATGGCGCGCGCCAGTGCAAGCACGGCATCCCGCCCACCCTCATCGTCACCAATAGCGTCAGGCATAATCTGCGCCAAGGCGATACGGTGCAGCTGGGTGAGCAGGTCAGCGAGTACAGCCTCAAAATCCGCTGCATGCTGCCCCATCAACTCCACACGCTCCAATAATGCCTGGGCATTGCTCTGCGACAGTGCCTCAAGCAGGGCGAGCACGTGTGTTTGCTCAATGTTGCCCAGCATGGCCTGCACATCGGTTTCACGCAGGGCGCCGCCACCATAGGCGATGGCCTGATCCACCAGACTTAACGCATCCCGCAGGCTGCCGTCGGCAGCACGTGCAATGGCCTTGCAGGCCGCAGCTTCGCTATTGACCCCCTCCTGCTGCAGGATATGCTCTATCTGTCGGGTGATCAGGTCTAGCGGCACGCGCTTGAGATTGAACTGCAAACAGCGAGACAGAATGGTGACCGGGAGTTTTTGCGGATCGGTGGTAGCTAACAGGAATTTCACGTGTGGGGGCGGCTCTTCCAGCGTCTTCAACAATGCATTGAAGCTGTGCGTGGAGAGCATGTGCACCTCATCAACCAGATACACCTTGTAGCGGCCTCGCGTCGGCGCGTATTGTACATTTTCCAGCAGTTCACGTGTGTCTTCGACCTTGGTGCGTGACGCGGCATCTACTTCTATGAGGTCAATAAAGCGGCCCTCATCAATTTCACGGCAGGCACTGCAGGCGCCGCACGGCGTGGAACTCACACCCTGCTCACAGTTCAGTGCCTTGGCAAGTACACGTGCCAGCGTGGTCTTGCCCACGCCGCGGGTACCCGTAAACAGAAAGGCGTGGTGCAGACGATCATTGTCCAGCGCGTGGGTCAGCGCACGCACCACATGCTCCTGCCCCACCAGCTCGGCAAAATTTCGAGGACGCCACTTGCGTGCCAGAACTTGATAACTCATGAAATCGGATAGCACATGGATGAAGGATCAGGGTACCAGAATTTTATCCGGTTTCCGGCCCCAGGTCTGCATTTTAATGGGCGGCGGCCTGCACCAGCCACACCTCGGCACACGAGCAAAGCTGCTGCCGCTGCTCCCTTCCGGGCCTGACGGGATTCACAACCTGCCGTTGCGAGGGGGCCAGCGCAAGCCACCATAAAAACAGGGGCTGGTATCCAGGAACCAGGGGTTAGGGTTTTGGGTTTAGGTTTTCCCTGGCCCTGTAGTTAATCCCTGATCCCTGCATTACATGGCGGAGAGGGCGGATTACTCCGTACTTCCATGTACTCCGCCCTGCGGGCCAGCCGCCGGCTGTTCCAAACCGCTTCCGGCGATTTGATCGAACCACCTTCAGATAATCGCGGGCTCTCATCCCAGGCCGCTACGGTTATCTTTAATATATGGCGGAGAGGGCGGGATTCGAACCCGCGATACGGGGTTACCGTATACACACTTTCCAGGCGTGCTCCTTCAACCGCTCGGACACCTCTCCACTTCCGCGCCAGTACCGTACGCCCGGTGCTGGCGAGCGTGCAAGATTAAACCAGAACCCGCTCAAGCGCAATTTAAGTTGAGGATATCGACCTGGAATTATGCTATTATGATCTAGTAAATCGGCGCCTGAAAGGCTCTGGTTTATCTCGTGTGAAACTCTCCGGCAGTGGTGTTTATGGGCCTCCTCCAGGAGTCCAGCCCCGCACACTGACTTTTTCGGCTTTACAGACCATTACAGGAAACCCATGCACAACGGTACTACGCTTACACAGTTTATCATCGAGGAACAACGTCACATCGGCGCGAGTGGTGACTTCAGCGCCCTGCTCAACGATATCGTCACGGCCTGCAAGGTCATCTCCAATGCCGTACACAAGGGCGCCCTGATTGGCGTCCAGGGCAGTGCGGGCAGCGAAAACGTACAAGGCGAGACCCAGAAAAAACTGGACGTCATCACCAATGATATTTTCATCAAGTCCAATGAATGGGCGGGACATCTCGCCGCGATGGGCTCAGAAGAGATGGATGACATCTACACCATCCCTCGCCAATACCCGCGTGGCAAGTATCTGCTGGTATTCGATCCTCTTGACGGCTCTTCCAACATCGACGTGAATATTTCCGTGGGCACGATCTTTTCGATCCTGCGCTCACCCAAGGGGCTGTCTCAGGAACCCGCAACTGCAAGTGACTTCCTGCAACCCGGCATGCAACAGGTCTGCGCGGGCTACGCGCTCTATGGACCTTCCACCATGCTCGTGCTCACCAGCGGCCACGGCGTCAACGGCTTTACGCTCGACCAGAACATCGGCGAGTTCATACTTACACATCCCGGCATGAAAATTCCCGAAGACAGCATGGAATTCGCCATCAATGCCTCTAACGAGCGCTTCTGGGAAGCACCCATACAGCGCTACGTCGATGAATGCTTGGCTGGCGTCGAAGGACCGCGCAAGAAGAATTTCAATATGCGCTGGATCGCTTCCATGGTCGCTGAAGTCCACCGCATTCTGATCCGTGGCGGTGTGTTCATGTACCCCAAGGACACCAAAGATCCGGCCAAGGCCGGCAAGCTACGCCTCATGTACGAGGCCAACCCGATGTCATTTATCGTGGAGCAGGCCGGCGGCGTGAGTACCACCGGGCAAGAGCGTATTCTCGACATTCAGCCTGCTGACCTGCACCAGCGCGTGCCGGTGATCTTAGGCTCCAAAAACGAAGTCGACAGAATTATTGCTTATCACCATAACAGCTAAGGAGATATACCTGAGGGGGTAATAACTCCCCTCAGGTTTCACGGAGGACGATAATTATCAGTATCCGCCTTTTCCGTGATGCTCAGGCAGATCCGTGTCGCCCATCATCTTCCACATCATATGAGCAATCGCCTCTGTCGCAATGGTAGTATGGCGATTATTGGTGGCTGCCAGCTGCTCCCTAAGCTCACGGCGCGTCTCGGTGCTGCCGGTCAAGTCGAAGATGATATCCACTGCATTTCCGGCGGCAATGAGTTCGCCAACACTGGCCACTCGTATACCCGCCTGACTCGCCGATGCCTTTCCCGATGTCTCATTACGCTCCACAACACAGGTGACCTCGATACCCTTGCTCTTGTGCAGCAGTATCCGTTCAAGAAAAACAGTACCTACCCTGCCCAAGCCCACAACGGCAATATTTAGTGTCTCCATTAGCAATGCCCCTTCAATGTGCCTTAGAAATAGAGGCCTCAAGATAGGCTTCTGTGATAATGACGTCAAGCCTGCAGCGCCTCTAACTCTTCCCAGCGCGCATAGGCCAGTTCCAGTGCGCGGCTGATCTCCGCCAACCGTTGTGTGGCACTGAGAAATGCCAGCTGCTGCTGTTGGTAGAAATCTGGTTGTGCCAGCCGTTCACTCACTTCCTTTTGTTCAGCCTCCAGCATCCCGATGCGCACATGCAGACTGTCCAGCTCACGTTGTTCCTTGTAGCTGGCCTTGCGGGTCACAGCTTTCATCTGCGACTTCACATTTAGCTTGATTGCTGATATCGGTGATACTGTCGCTGGTACCTCCTGCTGATTTTTCTGCCGCTGCCAATCGGCATAGCCACCAACGTACTCCTTGACCATCCCTTCGCCCTCAAATACCAGCACGCTGGTGACCACGTTATCCAGAAATGTCCGGTCATGGCTCACCAGCAGCAAGGTTCCCGTGTAGGCCGCGAGCAGTTCTTCGAGCAACTCCAGTGTCTCGATATCAAGATCATTGGTCGGCTCGTCCATCACCAGCAGATTGGCGGGCTGCGTAAACAGCCGCGCCAACAGCAGGCGGTTGCATTCGCCGCCGGAAAGTGACTTGACCGGAGAGCGGGCGCGGGCGGGAGAAAACAGAAAATCCTGCATGTAGCTGATCACGTGGCGCGATACGCCGTTGATGGTCACCATGTCACCGCCCAGCGACAGGTTCTCGATCACCGTGCGCTCCGGGTCGAGCTGAGCCCGCAACTGGTCGAAATAGGCAACCTGCAGCCTGGTACCTTCACGCACGCTGCCGCTGTCAGGCGCCAGCTCACCCAGCAGCAGCTTGAGCAAGGTAGTCTTGCCGGCCCCATTCGGGCCAATCAGGCCGACGCGGTCGCCCCGCATGACACGCGTGGAAAAATTATTGACCACCGCTTTGCCGTCATAGGCCTTGCAGACCGCTTCGGCCTCAATCACCAGCTTGCCGGAGAGTGCCCCGCTGTCCAGTGCGATGCGTGCCTGCCCGGGTAGGGTGCGGCGGCGTGCACGCTCCTCGCGCAGGGCATACAGGCCGCGTACCCGACCTTCATTGCGCGTACGACGCGCTTGAATCCCCTTGCGTATCCAGACCTCTTCCTGCGCGAGCTTCTTGTCAAATTTCGCAGCATGATCGGCCTCGACGGCAAGCATCTCCTGTTTCTTTTGCAAGTAATGGCCGTAATCGCCCGGCCAGGAGGTAAGCTGACCACGATCAAGTTCTATGATACGGGTAGCAAGACGTTGCAACAGGCTGCGGTCATGGGTGATGAACAATAAGCCGCCGCTGAAACCCAGCAGCAATTCTTCCAGCCAGGTGATCGCCGCGATATCCAGATGGTTGGTCGGCTCGTCCAGCAGCAATAAATCTGGCTCCGAAACCAGCGCCTGAGCCAATGCGACACGCCGCCTCCAGCCGCCGGAGAGCTCGCCGACAAGCCTGTCGGCAGGCAGTTCCAGACGGCTGAGCACCGTGTCGATGCGTTGCTGAAAGCGCCAGCCATCCCGCACTTCCAGCTGGTGCTGCAACTCGTGCAGGCGCTGCAACAGCGCATCGCTCGAGCCATGCTCCAGTTGCGCCAGCGCGTGATGATAGCCGCTCAATACGGCGGCAAGATCGCCCAGGCCCTCAGCGACGGTATCAAATACCGTACGCCCTTCCGCCAGCACCATCTCCTGTGCCAGCCTGCCAATACGCAAGCCCGGTTGCCTCCACACCACACCGTCATCGGGCTGAATCGTGCCCGCGATGACCTGCATCAGCGTCGATTTTCCGGTGCCGTTACGCCCGACAAGACAGACGCGCTCGCCGGGCTCAACAATGAGGTCGGCATGATCAAGCAGCGCATGATGCCCAAAGGCAGCAGAAACTTTATCCAGATTAATAAGTGGCATGTATGTACTTTCGTGGGTAGTTGGATTATGGCACCTGGGCCATAGGCATACGTGCGAGCAGGATGCTGGCCTTGCGCTGCGCCCCGCGTGCGGCGCGGTGCGTGTCGTAATAGCGTGGGTTTGTCACGATAGCGGCCAGCCATGCCGATTGTTCGGCATTGAGCGCGGACACCGAGGTGGCATAGTAATGCCGCGCAGCTGCCTCAGCACCGAATATACCATCGCCCCACTCGATCACGTTCAGATAAATTTCAAAGATGCGGCGCTTGCTCATCAGTTGCTCGAGCATGAGGGTTATCACTGCCTCCTGCATTTTGCGCAGCATGCTGCGTTCGCCCGACAAAAAAAGGTTCTTGGCCAGTTGCTGGCTGATGGTGGAGCCGCCCGCCACTACCCTCCCCTTCTTCAGGTTTTTTTCATAGGCAGTCTGAATACCCTCCCAGTCAAACCCTTCGTGCTCCAGGAACCGTGCGTCCTCCGCAACAATCAGCGCGCGCTTCAGGTGCGGAGAGATGCGTGCATACGGTACCCAGCGATGCGCCTTGCTACTCGTGCCATCCTGCGCGCGAGCCTCCATAAACGCAGTGGACGCAGGGTTGTGCTCAATCCAGTAACCGATATGGGCGAGTATCCAGACTTGATACAGGAACAACCCCACACACAGCAGCAGCACGCCCCGCCATAGCCAGCGGATGCCCGTTTTTCGCCATGCTCGCACGCGCCGTGGTTTTGTCCGGCAGTACGATTACTTTTTCTTCCGGGGACCCAGGCAGGCATCCGGTGCCTTTTTGCCTGTGAGCAGATAGGCGTACTCAATTTCCTGTAACTTACCGTCACAGTTCTTGTCCAGCGCCTCAAACACGCGCGTCAGTGGCCGCCAAGCCTCCGCCTCCTTGGGGCTGATAAGCTTGTCACGATCGCTGTCCAGATCTGCAAAGGGTGGGGCTGCCAGCACCGGAGCCGCAATGACGAATAAAGCTGCAAAACTGCCGCACAACAGGAATTTTTTCATGGGACCTCCTTGGAACCTATATTGTACGCATACGCCCACCCGACGGGCGACCGTTTTGAAAGTAATGTCATCCGGGCTGCGACCGTGTGGCAGACAGGCTCACGGTAAGCACACCCAGCAGAATAATCACCATGCCCACCAGCTGCGTACCGCCCAGCGTCTCATCCAGCAGCCAGCCCCCCAGCAGCACCGCAACAGCGGGGTTGATATAAGCGTAGGTACCCAGCTGCGCCGGCGTCACGGTGTGCAGCAGCCAGATATAGGCTGCAAACCCCAGACTGCCGAACACGATCAGGTAGCTCAGGGCACCCATGCCGCGCCATGTCCATATCCACGCCTCCTGCTCGCCCAGCAGCCAGCCGATCAGACACAGAAATACCCCGCCGATCAGCATCTGCATAGCGGCGGACATCAGCGGCGGTGTGGTGGGCGCCTGACGCTTGCCGTAAATAGAGCCCACCGACCAGAGCAAGGCCGCAAGCAGAATCAGCAACTGACCACCCAGATGGCTGAATGAAAATGATACATCGTGCGGCAGCAGTAACAGCGCCGCCCCCACAAAACCGACCCCCAGCCCTACGCGTGTGTAGCGGCTCAGCACCTCACCCTTTGCCCCCAGCGTACCAAACGCCGCCAGCCACAAGGCGGTCGTTGCCACCAGCAGTGCCGCCTGATTAGAAGGCACCCACTGTTCACCTGCCACCACCAGGCCGTTACCGCCTGCCAGCAGCAATATCCCCATCACAGCCATCAGCCGCCATTCCCGCCATGTCATGGACAATGTTTGGCCACTCCAGCGCGCAACGGCATACAACAGCACACCGGAAATCACAAACCGCACACCGGCAAACAGCGCGGGTGGCAGGTCATGCACCCCTACTCGAATGGCAAGGTAGGTCGATCCCCACACCAGATACAGCGTCAGAAAGGCCAGTACAATCGTGTACCGCCGATTCGTGTCGTGCATGGAAGGCTATTCAGTAGTTCAGATGGATTGCCGGTGACCACCGGGCTTCCATGACGGCGCAATGACGTTAGGCATGCTGGAGCGCTGCAGCAGGCGTGCAGGTGCCAGGGCAAATTCGCCGTAGCGCTGATTCACCGCATCCATCACGCGATTCACGGCCTGCTCCCTGTGTTGCAGCGTACCAAACAAATCCTGTTGGCCCGCAGGCTGCGGGTCCAGGGCCGTGACCTGCACCTGAAATATCGGCTGCCCGTGCCAGTTGTTTGCCAGCATGTCGCGACACAGCCGATAAATCGCATGCCCGTCGTTGTCGTGACAGGACAGCGCCAGCGTACCCCCCAGCCAGTCATGCGCCATACGCAAGCCGACAAAATAGCGCTGCGCCACCAGCTCATGACGGCGCAGGCGTGCACCGACCTTTTCGCTCATGTGCAGAAAATAGGTCAGCAACATCTCCTCGTTGCGCGTGCCCGGCGGCACCACCTTGCCGTGACCGAGGGATTTCGGGGCTGCGACCTCCGTCATTACCTTGTCCGGGTCCCTGCCCTGGCACATCAGCCACAGGTGACGCCCGAGATTACCGAAGCGCCGCGCCAGCACGCTCACGGGCAACCGTGCGACATCACCGCAGGTATAGGCGCCGTACATGGCAAGGAACGCTGCAACGCCCTTGCCCGCACCGGACAGCACTGTAACCGGCTCGTTGGCCAGACGCGTACGCACCTCCCACGGGGGTATCACGGTCAGGCCATTTGGCTTCACAAGATTGGCAGCATATTTGGCCGTACTCTTGTCACCGCTTACGCCCACGGAGCATGGCAGGCCGCTCACCGCCCGCACCGCGTCCGCCACCCTGCGACCCATCTGTCCCGGTGTGCCATGCAGGCTCTGGCAGTGGGTGACATCGAGAAACGCCTCGTCAACCGAGAACACCTCGACATCCGGGCTGATGTCGTACAGTGCCGTCATAATGGCCGTGGAAATCTGCGCGTAGACCTTGGGCCGCGCGGGACGCTGGATGATGTCCGCGCACAGCGTGCGTGCCTCCTTAAGACGCATACCGGTATACACACCGAACGCGCGTGCTTCATAAGAACAGGTGATGATGGTCGTGCCCTGAATGCCGTTCGTGACCGCGACCGGTTTGCCGTACAACTCAGGAAAGTCGCGCTGTTCGACCGCCGCGAAGAAGGCATTCATGTCCACATGAATGATGGCGCGTGGCCAGAAGTTTACCCGTAAATTCATAACCCCGCTCACGCTTCCTGCCATGCCCCCGCCTCTGTGCAGGGGGAGCTCGTAACTCAGTTCGCGCGCGCCGCCACTCCCGGCTTGCCTGATTCCAGCTCCAGACCCTGGCTATGCAGGTAATCATCGTAGCTGCCGCTGAAATTTACTACGCCCTGCGGCGTCAGCTCGATGATACGCGTAGCCAGCGACGACACAAACTCCCGGTCATGACTGACAAAAATCAATGTGCCCGGGTAGTTTTCCAGCGCCGCATTGAGCGCCTCAATCGATTCCATGTCCAGGTGGTTGGTGGGTTCATCCATGATCAGCACATTGGGCTGCTGCAGCATCAGCTTGCCAAACAACATGCGCCCCTGCTCGCCGCCGGAGATGATCTTGACCGATTTGTTGATCTCATCCTGGGAAAACAGCAACCGCCCCAGCGTGCCCCGGATCAGTTGCTCATCATCCCGTTCTTTCTTCCACTGGTTCATCCAGTCAAACAGATTCATGTCGACAGCGAAGTCGGCCGCATGATCCTGCGCAAAATAGCCAACATTGACGTTTTCCGACCACTTGATCGTGCCGCTGTCCGGTTTCAGATCACCAACCAGAGTGCGCAGCAGCGTGCTCTTGCCGATACCATTGGGCCCGATCACGGCGACGTGTTCGCCCGCCTCGACCATCAGATTCAAATTACGCAGCAACGGCAATTCATCAAAACCCTTACAGAGGCGCTTCGCCTCCAGGGCCAGTCGATAAAGTTTTTTCTCCTGCTCGAAACGCAGAAAAGGGCTGACCCGGCTCGATGGCTTGACGTCTTCCAGTTTGATCTTTTCAATCTGCCGGGCACGCGAGGTCGCCTGCTTGGCCTTGGATGCATTGGCGGAGAAGCGACTGACGAAGCTCTGCAACTCGGTGATCTGGGCCTTTTTCTTGGCGTTGTCGGATAACAGCTGTTCACGTACCAGTGTGGCAGCAGTCATATACTCATCGTAGTTGCCCGGATAGACGCGCAATTCGCCGTAGTCAAGGTCGGCCATGTGCGTACAAACGCGGTTCAGAAAGTGACGGTCGTGCGAGATGATGATGATAGTGCTGTCGCGCTCGTTGAGCACGTCTTCCAGCCAGCGGATGGTGTTGATATCAAGGTTATTGGTGGGCTCGTCCAGCAGCAGGATGTCCGGATCGGCAAACAGGGCCTGCGCCAGCAACACGCGCAGTTTCCAGCCTGGCGCTACCGCACTCATCAGGCCGACATGTTGCTCTACCGGAATGTCCACACCCATCAACAATTCACCGGCTCGCGCCTCGGCGGTATAGCCGTCCAGCTCGGCGAACTCATGTTCAAGCTCGGCCACCCTCATGCCGTCTTCCGCACTCATTTCCATCAGCGCATAGATACGGTCGCGCTCCTGCTTCACCTGCCACAGCCTGGCATGGCCCATGATCACGGTGTCGAGCACTGTATAGTCTTCAAACGCGAACTGGTCCTGGCGCAGCTTGCCTATGCGCTCATTGACGTCCATAGAAACATTGCCTGAGGTCGGCTCCAGATCGCCACCGAGAATTTTCATCAGTGTCGACTTGCCACAGCCGTTCGCGCCAATCAAGCCATAGCGGTTACCCGCACCAAAGCGGACGGAGATATTTTCAAACAGGGGCTTGGCCCCGAACTGCATGGTGATGTTGGCGGTCGAAAGCATACTGCATCCCAGATATAACTTACTTTAAAAGATCGACGCAACCAACTAATATTGAATTGGATTTGCCTTGTAGCGGAGGAGTCGAGCGGACCGCAGCCCGTGGGCCCGGCGCCGATCGCAAGAAATAAAGGCCCCGCCGGACGGCGGGGCCTTTGTCTACAATCTGCTTGCGCAGTGCTTGAAGCTTAGGCGGGCTGAACGTTTACGGCCGACGGACCCTTGGGGCCCTGCTCAACATCCAGCTGCACCTTCTGGCCTTCAGCCAAGGACTTGAAGCCACTGCCTTGAATGGCGGAGTGATGTACGAACACATCCTTGCTGCCGTCATCGGGGGTGATAAAGCCAAAACCTTTTGCATCGTTGAACCACTTCACTGTTCCTGTAATCACGGAAATACCTCTATCTATTTGTTTGCGATTTTTGCAGTTCCTTCCTGAAAAGCGACATTACGGGAGCGGCTCCCGAGGAATCTGGAGGTACTACCGAACTAACTACAGGATGTACTGCAACATGCATACTTTACGCCCACCCGCAACAAAAAACCACAACAATTTTGATGCCCGGCATGCGGGCCGACTCTCGGTTGACTTAGCCCGGCGCCAGGCGGCCTCACATTCGCCGCAGCCGAAACAGGCCATGGGCGTCACTGTCACTGGTAAAGTAGAGCGCACCGTCAGGCCCGATGGCAACGCCCAGAGGCCGCGCCCAGCGCTCGCCATCCGGCAACTGAAAACCGCTGACCAGATCATCCACCCGCTCTACCGTGCCCGCCTTGAACCGTACCGCCACGATTTTGGGTGGCCGCCGGCTGGCGGCGTCACCGAAAAACCCGCCGCTGGGCTGCGTCCCCCAGGAGCCGTGCAGGGCGACGATGGCGGCCAGCGCCAGCGACTCATCCATGGCGCCCGGCGGCACAAAGGCTACGCCCATCGGCGCGCTACGTGCAGGAAACGTGGCTACCGGCGTCACCACCTCCGCCAATGGCCGCGGCGGGTCACGCGCAATACACCTATCACGCTGTACCCGCCGGCCATCGTATTGGTACCAGGGCATGCCGTGAAACGAACCGGCCTCCACCCGGCTGAAATACTCCGGCGGCTGCTCATAGCCCAGGTGGTCGGGGCCGTTGTTGCTTGCATACAGCACACCGCTCTCTGGCTGCCAGGCGAACCCCACGGCATTGCGCAGACCCGAGGCAAAGGTTTGCCAGCGTACCGAACCGGGTTCCTCCTGCAACACCAATATGCCACCCCGGCGACTCTTGAACGCATACGTCTCATCCAGATATTCATCGCTGCAATTGCCACTGATGCCAAGGCTGAGATAGATACGCCTATCGGGGCCTACCGCGACACTGCGGCTGCTGTGCCCACCGCCACCTGGCAACGGTGCCAGCAGCTTCAGGGCCTCCGGCGCCAACCGCTCCTGTCCCGGCATGTAGGGTGCGTGATACAGACCGTCGGTACGCGCAATCAGTATGTCGGTCTCACGCACGGCGACACTGTGCGGGTAACCACTCAGTGTCACCAGCACCGTCGGTGTCGTATACGGCGGCGGCAGCCGATACACTTTCCCTGACTTGGAACCGATAAACAGATCGCCGTTGGCGGCAAACGTCAGCAGACGCGGGCCATCGAGCTTGTCTGTCAGCAGTTCCAGCCGATAACCGACAGGCACCTGCGCCACCCGGCGCTCACCCGCAACAACCAGCGCCTGCTCCTGATAGGTCAGCGCCTCAGTCGCCGCCTGCGCCACACTCGCGGCACAGCAGCACAGCACCCAACACATCGCTTTAAACGTCACTGGCTCACCTTCACGTCTATTCCCCGCCTCCAGCCATAATTGGCTCCGCCAACCGGGCTTCAAAACGCCAAATCAGGTATTCTTCACGTCTCCGTTATTACGCCTCAGAGTTGAATCCACCATGGCCCTTAAAGCAACCATTTTCAAGGCCGAGCTGCAAATCGCCGATATGGATCGCCACTACTACCACGACCATGCGCTCACCCTCGCCCGCCACGCATCGGAAACCGACGAGCGCATGATGGTGCGCTTGCTGGCCTTCGCGCTGCACGCCCATGCAGCCTTGGCGTTTGGCAAGGGGCTGAGCGCCGACGACGAACCCGATCTCTGGCAAAAGGACTTAACCGGCGTCATTGAAACCTGGATAGACGTGGGCCAACCCGATGAAAAACGCATCCGCAAGGCCTGTGGCCGCGCCAATCAGGTATTCATCTACACCTATGGCGGCCGCAGCGCCGACATCTGGTGGCAGCAAAACAGCGGCAACCTCGAACGGGCCAAAAAC
Organism: Gammaproteobacteria bacterium; assembly: GCA_030680605.1. Taxonomy (NCBI): domain Bacteria; kingdom Pseudomonadati; phylum Pseudomonadota; class Gammaproteobacteria; species Gammaproteobacteria bacterium. The sequence continues at coordinate 13,832 of JAUXUQ010000020.1, forward strand.
CTGACCGTCATGAACCTGCCACCGGAGACCAGTCAAACCCTGGCAAAACTGGCGCAGATCAAGATGCAGCTGCACTGCACCATTCAGGATGGCGAGATTTGGCTGGCCGACAGC
>JAUXUQ010000021.1:2500-89731 GCA_030680605.1 Gammaproteobacteria bacterium
GGTGTAGCGCTTGTGGAAATCGTCGCGCTCCAGCATGCGTGCAACGGTGTGTTTTGCGGCGAGCTGTATCATGTCGGCCGCGCTCATCTCGCCCATCCAGCTGGAGTTGAACACGACCAGTGTTTTGGCGGGATCAAGTATCTTGAATATCTGGCCCTCGTAGGTGCGGGCGTTTTCCAGCACCTCGTCGCGGCTCAACGGCTTGCGCGTGACATTCTTCCCGGTGGGGTCACCGATCATGCCGGTAAAGTCACCTATAAGAAACAGGACTTCATGCCCCAATTCCTGAAACTGGCGCAGCTTGTTGATGAGCACCGTATGGCCAAGATGCAGGTCGGGCGCGGTCGGGTCAAAGCCCGCCTTGATGCGCAACGGCTTGCCCAGCCGCAATTTGGCAACCAGCTCCGCCTCCGAGAGAATCTCCTGCGCGCCGCGCCTTATGATTTCGAGGCTCTGATCCGACATAACCTGTGAGATACCCAGCATATTGACTAGTAAATAAGCGTACCATACTTCACTGACGCTGTTGGTCTTGACTAAGCCGGGGTTGACCTCGACTAAGCTTATGATTATGTTAGGCGCAATTCATCCGCAAGATAAGGGTTTTCATATGCATCTACCAGCGCTTATCAAGCGTCATCTACGCAGCTTGCCCGAGGTCCCTGCAGTTCGCCTGAGCCACCGCCATTGGATTGCACTTGCTGGCAGCGTGCTAGCGGTAGCTGTGGTATTTGGACTCACCTCGCCCGACGCCGCGGCCACGCGCAGTCCAGTCTTGCCATACATGGACAACGGAGTGGAGCGTATCGCCCTGCCACTGGCCCTACCTCACCTGATACAGCCTGCTGGCGAACCACACTCACCATCAGCCTCTGAACTGCAACCGTGGCAAACAGTCATGGTAAAGAGCGGCGATACCCTGTCGCACATCTTCTCGCGCATTGGCCTTGGTGGACGCCCCTTACAGGAAGTGCTGGCACTGGGCCAGGACATCGCCCCGCTGGCCCTGCTGCGCCCCGGCCAGCAGATACAGTTCAGAATCGACAACGGCAAACAACTGCGGGAACTACGCTTTGATGTCTATGAAAACTCCCTGCACATACAACGTGTCGGCACTGCGCTGCAGGCCACCAGCATCAGTCATGAACTGGAGACACGTCCCGTCTACGCCACCGGCACGATTGAAAGCTCATTGTTTCAGGCCGCCGATCAGGCAGGCATCTCCGACAACCTGACCTTCGCCATGGCGGATATGTTCGGCTGGGACATCGACTTCGCCCAAGATCTGCGCGTAGGCGATAAATTTACCGTGATCTACGATGAGCACTACGTAGCCGGCGAGAAAATCCGTGACGGCAACATCCTCGCGGCAGAGTTCACCAATCGTGGCACCACCTATCGCGCCATACGCTTCGACGACGGCAGCGATCAGGTCAATTACTACACCCCGGAGGGCCTCTCCATGCGCAAGGCCTTCCTGCGCTCGCCGGTCAAATTTTCCCGCATCAGCTCCGGCTTTACGCTGGCGCGCTACCACCCTGTGCTGCACCGTATGCGTGCCCACAAGGGCGTGGATTATGCCGCACCGACCGGCACCCCGATCCGCGCCGCGAGCAACGGCAAGGTCATTTTCCGTGGCGTGAAGGGCGGCTATGGCAACACCATCATCCTGCAGCATGCCGGGAGCTACACCACCTTGTATGCCCACATGTCCAGCTTTGCGCGGGGCCTCAAACAAGGCGCCAGGGTACAGCAGGGTGAGTTGATCGGCTATGTCGGCAAATCCGGCATGGCCACGGGGCCGCACCTGCACTATGAATTCCGCATTGCCGGTGTACACCGCAATCCGCTGACCGTGCCGCTGCCCAAGGCCGAGCCGATCATGGCCAAATACAAACCGGCGTTTAAGGCAGAGGCACATCGCCTGATCGCACAGATGGAGTTGTTCAAGACCGGTAACCAGATCGCCCTCAACGCCCGTTGATGTCTGCGGTGACCGCACCGCGCTACTTCATCGGGCTGATGTCCGGCACCAGCATGGACGCGGCCGACGCCGCGCTGGTTGATTTCAGCACCGCCACCCCCACACTCGTTGCCACCCAACACAACCCGTTGTCTGCCGAGTTGCGCGCCGGGCTGTCCGCGCTCTGCACGCCCGGCCCGGATGAAATCAACCGCATGGCGGCACTCGATACACGCCTGGGCGAAATTTTTTCCGACTGCGCGCTGGCATTGCTGAAAAAAGCAGGCGTTGCTGCCAGCGCAGTACACGCCATCGGCAGTCACGGCCAGACCGTGCGCCATCAGCCCGGCGGGCCGTATCCTTTCAGCGTGCAAATTGGCAACCCGGCGCTGATCGCCCTGCGCACCGGCATCACCACCGTCGCCGATTTCCGCCGCGCCGACATGGTCGTCGGCGGGCAAGGCGCACCGCTGGCACCCGCATTTCACAATGCTGTGCTGCGCTCACCGCACCACAATCGCGTTGTGGTCAATGTCGGCGGCATCGCCAATGTGACATTGTTGCCCGCCGACCTCACGCAGGGGGTGCGCGGGTTTGATACCGGCCCCGCCAACGGGCTGCTGGATGTCTGGGCCGAGCGGCATCTTGGCCAGCGCATGGATGAGGGCGGCCAGTTCGCCGCCAGCGGCCAGAGCAACGACGCTTTGCTCGCTACATTTTTAGCCGATGATTATTTTGCGCTCGCGCCGCCCAAGAGCACGGGGCGCGAATACTTCAACAGCGCGTGGCTCGACAGCTTGCTGCGACAGCACAGCAACGTCAGCCCCGCCGATGTACAGGCCACGCTGTGTGAGCTCAGCGCCGCCACCATCGCTGCGGCGATTCTGCATTACGCCCCCGACACGACGGAAGTACTGATTTGCGGCGGCGGCGTGCACAACGCACATCTGATGCAGCGCCTGCGTACCCACCTGAAACCTCGCACCGTTGAATCCACCGAAAACTACGGCGTCAGCCCGGGCTGGATGGAAACCCTGGCCTTTGCCTGGCTGGCAAAACAAACCCTGGAAGGCAAACCGGGCAACCTGCCGAGCGTGACCGGGGCAAAACGTGCGGTGGTACTGGGGGGAATTTATAAATCGTAGTGAGTCGGATCAAGCGCAGCGGATCCGACTCACATTTGTCGGCTCCGCCTTACGGCTTGAGCCGACCTGCCTCCTCAACGCTTGACGAGCGGAATGTACTCGCGCAGCGCTTCACCGGAGTAAACCTGGGTCGGCCGGAAGATGCGGTTGTCGGCGATCTGCTCGCGCCAGTGGGCGAGCCAGCCGGCGCTGCGGGCAATGGCGAACAGCGCGGTAAACTGGTCGGCGGGGATACCCATATCGGCGTAGATGATACCTGAATAAAAATCCACGTTGGGGTATACGCCCTTGGCTGCCAGCCGGTGCGTGGCAGCAGCTGCCAGCGTACGTGCGATGCCGTAATAACGGCTGCTGTTGCCGCCCCGGTGCTGCACCAGCTTTTCCACCAGATCATGCAGCACCATGGCGCGCGGGTCCGTCACCTTGTACTCGCGGTGCCCCATGCCCCAGATGATTTCCTTGGCCGCAAGTTTCTGATCGAGCCACGCTGTCACCCTGTCAGGTGAGCCTATCTCCTCGAACATTTCCAGTACGCGCTGGTTGGCGCCACCGTGCAGTGGACCTGCCAGCGCACCGATGGCGGAAGAGATCACGCCATAGGGGTTGGCCAGGGTGGAGCCGGTGACCATGGCGGCGAAGGTGGAGGCATTGATGGTGTGTTCGGCGTGCAGAATCAGGCAGGCGTCCAGCAGCCGCGCCATGAACGGATCAGGTTCTGTGCCCGTGAGCATGTACAAAAAGTTGGCGGCAAAACCGAGATCGGCGCGCGGCTCGACCAGGGGCAGGTTGCGGCGCAGGCGCTCCCAGTAGGCCACCAGCAGGGGCATGCGCGCGATGATCTTGATCGACATGGTACGCACGTAGTCGGGATCGGCGTAGGCGCGCGCGCTGGTAGGTTGCGACACCTCGTCGGGGTAGAACATATCGAGGCTCGCCACCATGCACTGAAGCATGTGCATGGGGTGGCCGCTGTGCGGCAGGTGGCACATGAGGCTGATGACATCCGGCTTCAGTCCGCGCTGGGCACGCAGCGCGGCATCAAACCCGCTCAACGCCTCTGCACCAGGCAGTTCGCCGTCCAGCAGCAGCAACGCGGTTTCTTCGTAGGTACTATGCCGGGCAAGTACGTCGATGGGATAGCCGCGATAGGCCAGCACGCCGCGCTCGCCATCGATGGAGGAGATGCTGGACTGGGTAGCGGGTACGCCCGCCAGGCCGCGTGGATGTGTGCTCATGCGTTGTGTTGCATCCCGGTGTGCCCGGTTATTAACGTAAAAGGGAGGCGCCGGGCCTCCCTTTTACTGCCGGGTTGTTATGTAAAATCAGGTCGAAAAGGACGAGCCACAGCCACAGGTAGTGGTGGCATTGGGGTTGCGGATGACAAACTGGGCACCTTCTATGCCCTCGCTGTAGTCGATCTCCGCGCCCACCAGATACTGGTAGCTCATCGGGTCTATCAGCAGGGTCACGCCGCCATTCTCCACCGCCGTGTCGTCACCACTGACCTTTTCGTCAAAGGTAAAGCCGTACTGGAAGCCGGAGCAACCGCCGCCGGACACAAATACCCGCAGCTTCAGCGCCGGATTGCCTTCCTCGGCAATCAGTTCACTCACTTTGGCCGCCGCGCTGTCGGTAAAAACCAGTGGGCTCGGCATGTCGTTGCTGGTGTCTGTTGCGGGTGTGCTCATGACGGTCTCCTGCGGATGCGCAGCCTTCCTGAAGGCGGCATTATCCACCTTCGCACGCTGTCGCGTCAATGTACGGCCCGCCGCAAGGCCTGCTCAGGGCGCCAGTGCGATGGCGGTAAGGCCTGTGGTCTCCGCCAGACCGAACATGATGTTCATGTTCTGTACCGCCTGCCCGGCGGCGCCCTTGACCAGATTGTCGATCACCGACAACACCACCACGGTATCGCCACTGCCCTGTGAATTATTCGGGGGCCGATGCACGGCAATGCGGCAGGTGTTGGCGCCGCGCACGCTCTTGGTCTCCGGGTGCGCACCCACCGGCAGCACGTCCACGAACGGCTCGTCCCGATAGCGCTGCTCGTACAGCGCCTGCAGATCGACCTCCTGCTGCTTGAGTACGGCATACAGCGTGGCGTGGATGCCGCGCACGATCGGCAACAGATGCGGCACAAAGGTCAGGCCCAGGGCCTGCCCGCTCGTCAACTCCAGACCTTGCAGTATCTCCGGCAGATGGCGGTGCCCTGGCACGGCATAGGCCTTAAAGTTCTCGCCCGCCTCACCCAGGGTGAGCGCCAACTCGGCCTTGCGTCCCGCGCCGCTGACGCCGGATTTCGCGTCTGCAATCAGGTGCTGCGTATCCACCCAGCCCTGCTCAAGCAGCGGCAGCAGACCGAGCTGCACTGCGGTCGGGTAGCAGCCGGGGTTGGCCACCAGCCGGGCGGTTTTGATTGCCGCGCGGTGCAACTCGGGCAGGCCATAGACGGCCTCAGCCAGCAGCTCGGGGCAGGCATGCGGCATGCCGTACCAGTGCTGCCACGTCTGTGCGTTTTTCAAACGGAAGTCGGCGGCAAGGTCGATCACCCGGGTCTTGCCCCGCAGCAGTTCCGGCACCAGCGTCATGGCAGTGCCGTTCGGGGTGGCGAAAAACACCACATCGCACGCGGCCAACGCCTTGGGGTCGGGCGCGGCGAATTTGAGCGCCACCTGGCCGCGCAAGCTGGGAAACATGTCCGCCACGGCCATGCCGGCCTCGCCGCGTGAGGTAATCACACACAACTCCGCCTGCGGGTGGCCTGCGAGCAGGCGCAACAACTCAACGCCGGTGTAACCGGTGCCGCCGACAATGCCGACCTTGATGCTGTTCTGGCTCATAAATTATGCACAGTGGTGGAGATCTGGTAGGCCGGGTTATCGATAAACACTATATCTTGCACGCATATCCCGATTACCCGCCAAGATCGGCCATTTTATTTGTTTTTCACGCTTCTTGCATGTAAATTCAGGCGTTCAGAGACGGAGTTTACGCATTCTGCACATGAACGTAGTCGCGATCATTCGCTGTGCTGCTATCTGTCTGGTGCTGGGCGCGGCACCGGTGCAGGCGGATATTTTCAAATTCGTGGACGAAAACAACGTCGTCCACTTCACCAACATACCCAATGATTCGCGCTACCGCCTGTACAAGCGCACGTCACCGCAACAGGTTGCGATATCCTATGATGGCCGCAACAGCGCATCCGGCGCCGACCGTATGGTCGCGTTGCGGGCCAATCGTCAGCGCTACACCCCGATGATCAACACCACGGCCGCGCAGTATCAGGTCGACCCGGCGCTGGTGCATGCCGTAATCATGGCGGAGTCCGGCTACAACCCGAATGCGGTCTCACCCAAGGGCGCCACCGGCCTGATGCAGCTCATGCCGGGTACCGCACAGCGCTATGGTGTGTACGACAGCTACGATGCCGCCGCCAACATCCGGGGCGGCACCCGCTACCTGCGTGATCTGCTGGAGATGTTCAACCAGAACATTCAGCTGGCCGTCGCCGCCTACAACGCCGGCGAAAATGCCGTGATCAACCACGGCAACCAAATCCCGCCCTACCGCGAGACCCGCAATTACGTCAGCCGGGTACTCGCCTTTTACAGCAAGTAAACCCTACTCCACCCGCACGGTGATCGTGCGGCGCAGCTTTTCGCCGTAGGATATATGCGCGCCATCGGCAAACTGCAGGCTTAAGGTGTGCTCCCCCGGCGTCAGTGCCAGCGTGGTTTCCGTCTGGCCCTTGCCGAAGTGGCGGTGCTGCTCGTCGTTCGGCACCACCTCGCCGGCGGCAATCGGCTCGGCATCAATCAGCAGATGATGATGGCCGGCGCCTTCCACGACCTCACCGGCAGGCATGACCTCCATGCCCCGCACGTCCATCACCACCCTGAATTCGCCGCTCACCACGGCGCCATCCAGCGGCTCGACAAAACTCACCTGCGGGCCGGGTGAGCAGGCGGCCACGGCTGCCCCCAGTATGCCCAGTATCCATAGCTTGTGCATCGTTACCTCCTGCTTTAAAAGCATCACGGGAACCTGCCCAGCATTCTAACACCTGCTGCAGGCGAGGCCGCCCACTGCGGCCTCAGGCCTCGCGCAATACCTGCAACGGCGTCCGCCGCAGCACCGACCAGGTGCCCATTACTCCCGCCAGGGCAACGCCCAGCGCGCCCAGCCCCGGGCCCAGCAGCCATAGCCACGGATTAAACTGGTAGGGCAGATGGAACAGCCGCTCGGCCAGCACATAGCCGGTCAGGCTGGCGGCAGACGCCGCCACGATGCCGGCCAGCAGCCCCAGCACCACAAATTCGGCACTCACAGCCGCCAGCAGTTGCCGACGGCCCGCCCCCAGGGCGCGCAGGATGGCGCCCTCCTGCAGGCGTTCGTGCTGGGTGGCCTGGATCGCGGCATACAGCACCATGAAGCCCGCCGCCAGGGTGAACATGAAAATATATTCCACCGCCAGCGTCACCCGTTCGATGATCTTGCGCACCTGGGTCATGATCGCCGCCACATCAATCACACTGACCGCGGGAAACGTCCGCACCAGCGCCTGCAGAAAATCCTGCCGCGCCTCAGGCAGATAAAAGCTGGTGATGTAGCTGGCCGGATACTGCTCCAGCGCCCCCGGCTCGGCGATGACGAAAAAATTGACGCGGAAGCTGTCCCAGTCGACCTTGCGCAGGCTGGTCACCACGCCGGTGAACTGCTGACCGGCAATGCTGTAGTGCAGTCGATCACCGAGCGTGAGGCTCAGCGTCTGCGCGATACCCTCTTCCACCGACAGCGCAGACTCATCACCCGTCTTGTCACCCCGCCAGCGTCCGGCAGTGACCTGATTGTCGGGCGGCAACGTCTGCATCCACGACAGATTGAACTCACGCTCTACAAGCCGTGCTGCCCTCTCATCCGGGTAATCTGCTGCCGTCACCGGGCGGGCGTTGATCGCCGTCAGCCGTCCGCGCACCATGGGATAAAGGGCAGGCGGCAGCATGTGCGTGCGCGCGAAAAAATCCTGCATCGCGTGCAGTTGCTCCGGCTGGATGTTGATGAGAAACCGGTTGGGTGCATCCGGTGGCAGACTGCCCTGCCAGCTTTGCAGCAGATCGGCACGTACCAGGGTGAGCAACAACAGCGCCATCAGGCCCAACCCCAGCGCCAGAATTTGCGCCACGCTGCCGCCGGCGCGACGCACGATATTGGCCAGACCAAAGCGCCATGCCACACCCACCCGCCCACGCACGAAACCGAGACTGCGCACCAGCGCCCACGCCGCAATCGCGAGCAGCCCCAGCGTAGCCGCCGTGCTCGCCACCAGATACAACCCCAGCTTGATATCCCCCGCCTGCCACAGCAGCAAAACGGCAAACACCAGCGCGCCAAAAAAGTAGGCGGACAAGCCGCGCGCCGGTAGCCCGATCTCGCGCCGCAATACGCGCAGCGTCGGCACCTCTTTCAGCGCCAGCACCGGCGGCACCACAAACCCCAGCAGCGTGACGAGGCCGGTGGCCACGCCGGTCAGCACCGGCCACCACGAAGGCTGGGGCAGTTGCACCGCCACCATCTCGCCCAGCAGCCCCGTCAGTGCATGCTGCGCCGCATAGCCCGCCGCACAACCCACCAGACTGGCCGCCAGCCCCAACACCAGCATCTGCTGAACATACAGACGGGTAATCACCGACTGGCGCGCGCCCAGACAACGCATGATGGCGCAATCATCCAGATGCCGCGCCGTAAAACGGCGTGCCGCCATGGCACAGGCAACAGCGGCCAGCAACACCGCCACCAGAGCCGCCAGCCCCAAGAATCGCTGCGCCCGCTCCAGCGCTGCACGCACTTCCGGGCGCGCGTCTTCCACGCCCTCCATGTGCTCGCCAGTACCCAAACGCGGCAACACCTCCGCGCGAAAATTCTGTACCTGTTGCGCGTCACCGGCGACCAGCAACCGGTAGCGGACGCGGCTGCCGGCCTGAATCAATTGCGTGGCAGCCACATCGTGCAGATTCATCAGTAGCCGGGGGCCAATGCTGAACAACTCGCCGCCGCGATCCGGCTCATGGGCCAGCACCGCCGTGATGCGCAACTGCAGCCTGCCGAGCGTGATGGTGTCACCCACCGTCAGCGCCAACTGTCCCAACAGCCGCGCATCGGCCCATACCGTGCCCGGTGTTGGAATCTCACGCGCCGTGCGCTCAGGCGCAAAGGGTGTGGCCGCAATACGCAATTCGCCGCGCAGGGGATAGCCTGTGCTCACTGCCTTGACCTCGGTGAGCTGGCTGCCATCGGCTGACTGCACCATGCTGACAAAGGTCTGGGTCTCGGCGCGGCGCAGACCCGCCGCCTGCGCACGCTGCGCAATATCCTTCGCCAGTGGCTGGCTCGCCACTATCAGCGCATCGGCACCCAGCAGTTCATTGGCCTGTCGCTGCAAGGCCTGATCGACGCGGTCGGTGGCAAACCCCACCGCACTGACGCTGGCCACGGCGATGACCAGCGCGACAAACAGCACGCGCACCTCCCCTGCACGCCAGTCGCGTCCCAACATGCACAGGGAAAAATAAAACAGCCTCATGGCTGTACCAGTCGACCGGCATCCAGTTGCAGGCGACGACTGCAACGTTGCGCCAATGCCTCATCGTGCGTCACCAACAACAGCGTCGAGTGTTGCGCGCGGTTCAACTCAAACAGCAGGTCGATGATCTGCGCGCCGGTATGCTGATCCAGATTGCCGGTAGGCTCGTCCGCCAGCAGCAGCTTCGGGCGCGGTGCAAAGGCGCGGGCGAGGGCCACGCGCTGCTGCTCACCGCCGGACAACTGGCACGGCGTGTGGTGCAGCCGTTCACCCAGGCCCACCTGCTGCAGCACCTCACGCGCAACGTCACGCGCCTCCCTGGCGCGGCCCGCCAGTTCGAGCGGCAGCATGACGTTCTCCAGCGCGGTCAGCCCCGGCAGCAACTGAAAACTCTGGAACACAAAACCGATCATGCGCCCGCGCAGTTCTGCACGGTCGTCTTCGTCGAGCGCAAAGAGGTCGCAGCCGTCGAGCACTACGCGGCCACTGCTCGGCACGTCCAACCCCGCCAGCAGCCCGAGCAGCGTGGTCTTGCCCGAACCCGAAGCGCCGATGATGGCAGCGGCCTCGCCCGGCATCACGCTGAAACTGACCGCATCCAGAATGCGCAGCACGCCCTCTGGCCCGTTGACTTGCTTGCTCAAACCTTCAACCTGCACAATGGGGGATGAATCAGAGACTGTCATGCTAAGGCGTTTCCTTTTTGTGTTGCTGTGGGTAATTGCAACGGCAAGCAGCGCACATGCTCCGCCCCAAACCATACTGGTGCTGGGGGACAGTTTAAGCGCGGGTTACGGCATCGATCAAACCCAAGGCTGGGTCAGCCTGCTGGATCAACGGTTACAGGAGAAATCCCTGCCTTACCGGGTGATCAACGCCAGCATCAGCGGCGACACCACCGGCGGCGGCCGGGCGCGCATCGCAACCGCACTTGATACCCATCAGCCTGCCATCGTGACCATCGAACTCGGCGGCAACGACGGCCTGCGCGGCCTGCCCCTGAGCGAGATGCAGAAAAATCTGGCCGCCATCATCGCACAATGCCAACAACGCAAAGTACGCGTGTTGTTGGTCGGCATGCGCCTGCCACCCAATTATGGCCCCGTTTATACGGAAAAGTTTCAGCAGATGTACGCCGAGCTGGCACGTCGCTACCACGTACCGCTGGTGCCTTTTCTGCTCGAAGGCGTCGCTGGTCATCCAGACCTGATGCAGCCAGACGGCGTACACGCCCGCACTGCCGGGCAGCCCATCATGCTGGAAAACGTGTGGCGCGTGCTGGCGCCGATGTTGCATTAAGGAACCTACCGGGCTATTTTTACACTCAATAATCGGCACCCGCCACTTTATGCGCTGGTGAATTCACCGAGATTGTGCTGCTTAGCTCGACCTGACCTGGTGCCAGAGGCAACAGTATGCCCAAGCCAAGCAAGAAACCGCCTATTATCATGTGCTCATTGGTTGAGTGCACAAGCACGGCATCCTCAGCCGCGCCAGTAAACGCAGGACGGGCAAATGCGCATGCTTTGGCGTGAAGAACATCGGAAAGCCGTGTGCGGGAAAAACTGCATGCCCGGTTTGATGAGGGAAGGGCAGGCGAGAGCCTGCTCTCTAACCTTTGTTCGTGCGTACCGCCCAAGAGCGTGCGAACGGTACTGATCCTGATCAAGGTGGGTTATACGCGAACAGTAACTCAAGACGAAGGAGTCCCCATGCGACTGTGTAAAGCGTTACCACCACTATTGTTGGCGCTGTCTGCCATGCCGGCCGTGGCGTCGGATGAGGTCGCACTTACCGTCTTCGTCGGCCAGAGCACGCGCAACCACTGGGAGGACTTTTTCGTCTCGCCCGGCTCCCTGGACTTCGCCTCCTCCGGGTTGCTGGCGGGGGCTCTGTCCCGGCCGCTGGCCCGCTATCGGGACGGCGACCTGACCTTGGAGATGGAAGGGCAGGTGGTCAAGCACTTCGGCCAACAGACCCACTGGGAATTGAACGCGCCCCTGGCGGCACGTTGGCACCGCTTTCCCTGGAACGGCACAGTCGCCACCACGGCCGCCTTCGGCGTGGGGCCGTCCTGGTCCAGCCGCACCCCCCCGCTGGAGGTAGAGACGCGGGGCGGCAGCCAGCCTTGGCTATTCCACTGGTTCATGGAATTGACCCTAGGGCCGCCCGGAGAGGACTGGGCGGTATCCCTGCGCCTGCATCATCGCTCCAGTGGATTTGGCCTGGCGGGTGAGCGCGGCGGCCTGGACACCCTGACGCTGGGTATCAGGAAAACGTTCTAAGCACGCCCGGCAGGATGCCCTGAAAGCAGAACTGGGTCAGTCCGACCCGACCCTCAAAATAAGGGGTCACAAAATAACCGGCAACCGTGATATCAAGACGTGTCCCTTGTCCGAGCGGCTTTATCGCTGCGCCGGGGTTGATGGATGGGTTTTGCGTCATAGCGATGGCCCGACTTCGCGGCTAGAGTGCCAGAGTGCGACAACATCGAGAAACTGCCCGCTGACGCGGCAGTAAATGAAGCAGCTAATTCGGGTAAGGTACAGCCTGCGAACTGTGTCAGAGCGCGCTGTTTTAATCTTGGTGCCTATACCACCGGGTTCTTCAACGAGTAAGGCCAAGGCGGCCTCGATATCCTTGCGAACGGCGCCAGAGGCCTGTTTTCAGCCCACCATTCTGCCGCCCGTTCATCTCCCGCTGTGCGCGGGGCTTGACTCGGACAGCGAGCGCCAAGATCAGCCGAAACGGCGGAGCCGTGCGAAAAGTTCGTCGGCAGAAATGTCCTCTTCGCGATCAGCCTCGTCAAGGACCTCAAGTAACTCGGCTTCTTGATTGTGGCGGGAGTCGCACAGCAATCTCATCGCCCCGGGCGAGGACGGTCACGGCTGGTCCCTCTGGCAGGGAGAGACCCTCTACGACGACCTTACCGTCAACTATGGTTCCTGAAACGATTTGCATGCTGAAATAGTACCCCACAGCTTGTAATCGATGCCATCTGACGCCTAACGCCGCCCTTGAGCCAGGTGACCACTGATATTGCGAGTCTTTAGAGTCCGGCTCCTTAATCCTCGCTCCGCATCACAAATGCCTTTTCCGTGGTGAAATTGCCCACGCCGCGATGCGTGGTGAACACCCAGCCGTGGTGCTCCAGATAGGCGCTCATTTCCTTGTTCATGTCAGGGTTGCCGCAAATCATCACCCGGTCATGCTCCGGATCGGCCTGCGGCAGGCCGAGCTTGGTGAACAGTTCTCCGGTGCGGAACAGATCGGCGCCGCGCTGCGGTGTCGGGAAGGGTTCGCGCGTCACGGTCGGAACATAGATCAGGCGGTCGTTGGTGAGCGCCTCGATCTCGGCCCTGTAGGCCAGCTCGGCCACGGTACGCACGGTGTGCACCAGAATGACCCGCTCAAAGGTTTTATACACCTCGGGATCGCGGATCAGGCAGACGAACGGGGCCAGCCCGGTGCCGCTCGACAACAGATAGAGGTTGCGCCCGGGCCGGATGTATTTCAGCGTGAGCGAGCCAGTGGCCTTGCTGTTGACCCAGACCGTATCGCCCTCGCGTATCTGCGCCAGACGGCTGGTCAGCGGCCCCTCCGGCACGTGTATGCTCAAGAACTCAAGGTAATCGGCGTCGTTGGTCGAGACGATCGAATAGGCGCGTGAAATGAGCTTGCCCTCGGGCCGCAGGCCGATGGTAACGAACTCCCCATTCTCAAACTCGAAGTCGGCGGGACGGGTCGTGGTCAGGCTGAAGGTTTTATCCGACCATTTGCGGACGGAGGTGACGCGTTGCGCGGAGTATGGCACTGCCGGATTCCTCGTATAGGTGTGGTGCATTGGTATGAAACATAGAGTTTAAACGATTCAATAGGTTCGCTTTACCTGTTTATCTAAGGAACCTCTGATTAAGTCAGAGGTTCCTGCGGTGCAGGGTTGCACCGCCCTGTTTCAAACACGCAAGTGTTTGAAACAGGGCGAAAAGCAAAAACCACGTTTTTGCTTTTCGTGCTCTTAGATGTCCAGGACAGACTTATTCAGAGCTTCCCTAAGGTCCAGCCCCCTACACGCCCCACACAGGCCGTTCACCTTGACAGAACGTACGGCGATAGGCAAGGTTAAGCGCTTTAGCGCACCCAAGGGGAAATTGTGGCTCACTTCACGCTGAATTCGTCCGACCTGTCCGCCACCCTCTCCACGCAGGGCGCGGAACTGCAATCCCTCAAAATGGCCGACAGGCTGGAACTGATGTGGCAAGCCGACCCAAAGGTATGGGCGCGCCACGCACCCCATCTGTTTCCCATTGTCGGGCGCTTGAAGGACGACACCTTGCGTCATGCAGGTGCGACCTACCCCATGACGCCGCATGGCTTTGCGCGCGATCTGGAGTTTGAGTGTACGCAGCAGTCGGATGACACCTGCGTCATGCTGCTGCAAGACAGCGAGCAAACCCGAGCGCGTTTCCCGTTCGCCTTTGAGTTACGCATCACACATACACTGGCAGGCAATGCGCTGGTCATCACCTACGCGGTGCGCAACCCGGCGGACACCGAACTGTTGCTGAGTATCGGCACCCACCCGGCCTTTAGCTGGCCGCTCAAATCCGGCGTGGAGCGCAGCGCGCACAGCATGACCTTCGAGCGTGACGAGCCTGCACCTATCCGGCGGGTTGCGGGAGGCCTGCTCAAGGTGCAGGACTTCCCCACGCCGGTGCAAAACCGTGTGTTGCATCTTGCCGATGATTTGTTCAAGGATGACGTGGTGATTTTTGATCAACTGAACAGCCGGGCGCTCACTTATACCGCGCCGGGCGCGCCGAAGATCCGAGTCGAGTTTCCCGACTTCCCGCACCTCGGCATCTGGACCAAGCCCGGCGCGAATTTCGTCTGCATTGAACCGTGGCAGGGCCACTCCAGCCCGGAAGGGTTTGACGGCGAACTCCGCGACAAGCCCGGCATCGTGACGGTTGCCCCCGGCAGTGAACGCCGCTGGCAATGCCGGGTGACTGTGGAGGCGTAAGCCGCGGTTAGTGCAGCAGGTGCCCGGCGATATAAATCGTCAGCAGGCCAAGCGCAATCAGCACGATCTGCTGTAACGTCGCCCGTATCTGGGTACGCTCATGCAACCCCGGTATAAGATCTGCCACTGCAATGTAGATAAAACTCGACGCCGCAATGGCCAGTATTATCGGTATCGCCTGTTGCACATTCGCCAGACTGTAATAGGCCAGCAGCGCACCTACCACGGTGGCCAGGCTTGATATGACGTTGTAGAGCAGCGCCTTCGCACGGCTGAAGCCGCTGTGCAACAGCACGACAAAATCACCCATCTCCTGCGGAATTTCATGCGCCGCTACCGCGATACTGGTCAGGATGCCGAGATGGATGTCGGTGAGAAAGGCGGCGGCAATCAGTACGCCGTCTACGAAGTTATGAATGGCATCGCCAATCAGGATCAATGTGCCACCGGCATGGGTGTGTGATACGTCACCCGGACACGGCTGCACATCGCCATGGTGGTGGTGACGCCACAACACCATTTTCTCCAGCAGGAAGAAACCGAGCAGCCCGGCAAGCACGGTAAAGCTGATGAGGTTGATGTTCACACCCGGTGCCGACATGGCCTCCGGCAGCAGATTGAAAAACACTACGCCCAGCAACGCGCCCACCGCATAACTCACCATGGGCGGCAACACGCGCGCCAGCAGGTGCTCTGGCAACAGCAGGAAACTGCTGGCCGCGATGACGCTCAACACGCCACCCAGCAGGCTGAACAAGATGATCCAGGTCAATAAATCCATGCATGCCTCGCGCGCACAAGCGCGTCATGATACCCAAAACGCAGAGACAAGATACAAATTAAAGAGGAATCGGAAGGGGCTTATCCTGTAGCTTCTATCTTCCCTCTTGTATCCGCCTCCAACCAGATCATGGTCGCCATACGCCCGGTAACAGCGTCACGACGATACGAGTAGAAGCGCTCGGCGTCGTTATAGGTGCACCAGTGCCCGCCATATACCTGCTCCACGCCACGCGCAGCCAGCCGGCGCCGCGCCAACTGGTAAATATCTGCCAACCATCGGCCCGCAGGCGATGGCTGAAATTCCGCTTGGGTGCTGGCGTCATGCGCCATGAAGGCAGCGCGCACCTCATCGCCCACCTCAAAAGCCGCAGGGCCGATGGCAGGCCCCAGCCAGGCCATGATCTCATTGCCCTCGCCCATCACGTCCAGCGCCGCTTCTACCACCCCGGCCGCCAGGCCGCGCCAGCCCGCATGCACGGCGGCCACCTGGGTGCCAGCGCTGTTGCACAGCAGCAGCGGCAGGCAATCCGCCGTCAACACCGCACAGGCTACACCCGCCCGGTCGGTGCACGCGGCATCCGCTTCGCAGCCACCCTGCGTTGCTTCTACCATCCGGGTACCGTGCACTTGCCGCAACCATAACGGCGGCGCAGGCAAACCCAGCACTTGCATCAGCTGGGCACGATTCGCCATCACCGCGCGCGGGTCATCACCCACGTGATCCCCCAGGTTGAACGAACCATACGGCGCGGCACTGACACCGCCTTGCCGGGTGGTAGACACCGCCCGCACTGCGGGTGGCGCGGGCCAGTCCGGGGTAATCCAGCCCTCAGCCGCCGGCATCTTCTTCCAGCACCTTGATCAAGTGCAGCATGTCGGCTGGCGGCGGTACCGACCATTCCAGCATCTCCCCTGTGACGGGGTGCTCCAGCCCCAGCGTGGCTGCGTGCAGCGCCTGGCGCTTGAAGCCACGCAAGGCCTGCTGCAGCGCTTCGCTGCATCCGGCAGGGAGCGCGAGACGCCCGCCGTATACCGGATCGCCGACGATGGGATAGCGGATATGCGCCATGTGAGCGCGAATCTGATGGGTGCGGCCGGTCTCAAGCTGCACCCGGATCCGGGTGTGTGCGCGATAACGCTGCGCCACACGGTAATGCGTGATCGCCGCCTTGCCGTTACTGCCTTCACGGGTCACGGCCATGCGCGTGCGTTGTACCGGATGACGCCCGAGCGCCGCCTCGATACGCCCGCCTGCCGTCATTACACCCACCACGACTGCGTCGTAGGCGCGCTGCACGCTGCGTGCGTGCAACTGCTTCACCAGAGACTTCTGTGCTGGCAGCGTGCGCGCCACCATCAGCAAGCCGCTGGTCTCCTTGTCCAGCCGGTGCACGATCCCGGCGCGCGGCACCGTATTGAGTCCGGGCGCATGATGCAACAGGGCATTCAACAACGTACCCTGCGGATTACCTGCGCCCGGATGCACTACCAGGCCTGCAGGCTTGTTGATCACCAGCAGCGCGTCGTCCTCATACACGATATCCAGTGCGATAGGCTCGGACTGCCAGCTACCCTCTGCCTTGAGCACGGCCATGATCTCCACCGACTCACCGCCGCGCACCTTGTCGCGTCCGCGCCACTGCTGCGCATCCACGCGCACCTCGCCTGCGCGTATCCACTGTTGCAGGCGCGCACGCGAATAGGCCGGGAATATCTGCGCCAGCGCCTGATCGAGGCGCAGCCCCGCCAGTTCGTCAGGGATGTTCGCAGTGAGTTGTTGCGGTGTAGTCATGGTGTGGGGGTCACATGGTATACTTTGGTCAGTTTGTTTTTCAGGAAATCTGCCTTCGATGCCCCTGTCCAGATACCTTACAGCAGTCTGTTTGTTGCTTGCCAGCGCATCCTGTTCGCTGCTGCCGGACAGGATCGATGAGACCAAAAACTGGTCGGCAAACAGATTTTACACGGAGGCCAAGGATGCGATGGACTCGGGTGACTATGCGACTGCCGCCAAACATTTCGAGACCTTGCAGGCGCGCTACCCCGTCGGGCGGCTGGCACAGCAGGCACAACTGGAAATCATCTACGCCTATTACAAGGACAGCGAACCGGCATCGGCCATCGCCGCCGCCGACCGCTTCGTCAAGCTCCATCCGCGTCATCCGTATGTGGATTATGCCTATTACATGAAGGGCCTCACCAATTTTAATCTGGGCAAGGGGCTGCTCGAGCGCATCATTCCGCAGGATGCAGCCCAGCGCGACCCCGGTGCGGCACGTCAATCGTTCCAGGATTTTTCCGAACTGGCGACACGCTTCTCGCAGAGCAAATATGCCGAAGACGCCACGCTGCGCATGGCCTACCTGCGCAACAATCTGGCGCAATATGAGGTCAACGTGGCCGAATACTACATGACACGGGGCGCTTACCTTGCCGCCGCCAACCGTGGCAAATATGTGGTGGAAAACTACCAGCGCACCCCGGCGGTAGAGGGTGCCTTAACGGTGATGGCAAAGGCCTACAAGGTGATGGGTCTGAATGACCTTTCGGACTCTGCCCTGCGCGTACTGGAACTCAATCACCCGGACTCCCCCGGCATCGCGGAAGTGAAAAGACTGGTCGTAAAGTAGCGCTGCGCGCCTTCTACACCGCCGCCAGATCGGTCTCGCCGGTGCGAATGCGCACCACACGCTCGACTGTAGTGATGAATATCTTGCCGTCGCCGATCTTGCCGGTGCGCGCGGCCTGGGTGATGGCCTCGATGGCACGCTCGACCTGCTCGTCCGCCAGCACCACCTCGACCTTGATCTTGGGCAGAAAATCCACCACATATTCCGCGCCGCGATAGAGTTCCGTGTGCCCCTTCTGGCGCCCGAAACCCTTGACCTCGGTCACGGTCATGCCGGTAATACCGATGTCGGACAACGCTTCGCGCACATCATCAAGCTTGAACGGTTTGATCACTGCTTCGAGCTTTTTCATAAATGACTGTTCTCTCTTAAATGGCCGCCCACGTAATAGGATAGCGCCGATCGCGGCCAAAGGCACGCTGCGTAATGCGCACGCCCGGCGCCGCCTGACGTCTTTTATACTCGTTCCGGTCCACCATGGCGAGCACACGCCGCACCGTCGCCTGATCGTAGCCGGCGGCCACAATCTCCTCTGGCCGCTGCTCCTGCTCGACATAGCGCTCCAGGATCGGATCCAGCACGTCGTACGGCGGCAGGCTGTCGGCGTCCTTCTGGTTGGGTGCAAGCTCTGCCGAGGGCGGGCGCTCAAACACCCGGCGCGGGATCACGGCCTGAATGCTGTTGCGGTATTCCGTCAGGCGGTACACCAGGGTCTTGGACACGTCCTTGAGCGGGGCAAACCCACCCGCCATGTCACCGTAAAGCGTCGCGTAACCCACTGCCATTTCGCTCTTGTTGCCGGTGGAGAGTACCATCTTGCGCTTCTTGTTGGCGATCGCCATCAGGATCACGCCCCGGCAACGTGCCTGAATGTTTTCTTCCGTCACATCCGCCGGCAAGCCGGCGAACGTCTCCTGCAAGCTGTCTGTAAAGGCCTTGAACGCGGGTTCGATGGAGATCACGTGGGTCTCGACGCCGAGCGCCTGCGCAACGGCGGCGCCGTCCTCCATGCTCATCTGCGCGGTGTAACGCGACGGCATCTGCACCGCCTCCACCCGCGCCGCGCCGATGGCATCGACCGCAAGCGCCAGCGTCAGCGCGGAGTCCACACCGCCCGACACGCCGATCACCACGCCGCCGAAGCCGTTTTTTTCGATGTAATCCCGCACGCCCAGCACCAGTGCCTGATAGATACTGGCCAGCTCCGGCAACGGCGCATGACAGACACCCTGCCCGGCGCTGATCTCGCCGCTGGCAGAAACCGCATACGTCTGTTCATACAAGCCTTCCTCGAAGGCCGGCGCGTAAACGGTAAGATTGCCGCGCCTGTCGACCGCACAGGAGCCGCCGTCAAACACCAGTTCATCCTGCCCGCCCAGCAGATTCACATACACAATCGGCATATCGCCTTCCTGCGCGCGCTGGCGCAGCAAGACCTCGCGCTCGCCGCCCTTGCCTGCATGAAACGGTGAGGCGTTGATATTGATCAGCAGGCGGGCCCCGGCGGCACGCGCCTGCTGCATCGGCTGCGGCAGCCAGATGTCCTCACAGATGGTGACGGCCAGCGGCACGCCGCGTACCTCAATTACACAGGCCTCGCGGCCCGGCTCGAAATAGCGCTTCTCGTCAAAGACGCCGTAATTGGGCAGGTGCTGCTTGAAGTAACGGGCGGCGACGGCGCCGTTGCGTATCACCGCGGCGGCGTTGTACAACTTGCCGGACTCGCTGTGCGGGTAACCCACTACGACATCAATCCCGCTGAGCGCGCGCTGCAACTCCTCCATGCCCCACGCCACCCGTGCCTGCAAGTCGCTGCGTAGCAGCAAGTCTTCCGGTGGATAGCCAGTCAGCGCGAGTTCCGGAAATATCACCAGCTGCGCCCCCAGCTCATCGCGCGCGCGCGCGGCACTGCTGATGATACGCGCCACGTTGCCACGCACATCCCCCACGCACAGGTTCAACTGCGCCAGCACCAGTTTGAGGCTGTCAGCCATGTATCTTGCCCCGCTTCAGTTGCTGCAACATGCCCTCGCCCAACTCTGCCGGCGAGCGTACCACCCGCACACCGGCGCGCTCCAGCGCGGCGATCTTGCTGCCTGCCGTGCCCGAGCCACCACTGATAATAGCCCCCGCGTGCCCCATGCGCTTGCCTGCGGGCGCCGTGAGCCCGGCAATATAGGCCACCACCGGCTTGCTGACATGGGCGGCGATATATTCCGCCGCTGCTTCTTCCTCGGTGCCGCCGATCTCACCCACCAGAATAATGCCTTCGGTCTGCGCGTCCTGCTCAAACAGCGCGAGACACTGCATGAAATTCATGCCGTGAATCGGGTCACCGCCAATGCCGATGCAGGTGCTTTGCCCGAGGCCGGCTTGCGTCGTTTGATGCACGGCCTCGTAGGTCAGCGTGCCGGAGCGCGAGACAATGCCGATGCGCCCCGGCGCGTGAATCGCGCCCGGCATGATGCCGATCTTGCACTCGCCCGGCGTGATAATACCGGGGCAGTTGGGGCCAATCAGCCGCGCGTCGGGATACTGGCTCAGTCTTGCCTTGAGCTTGAGCATATCCAGCACCGGAATGCCTTCAGTGATGCAGGCGATGACGCGGATACCCGCTTCCGCCGCCTCCAGAATCGCATCTGCCGCATACGGCGCGGGCACGTAGATCATGCTGGCATCGGCCTGCGTGGCCTGCACCGCCACGCGCACTGTGTTGAACACCGGCAAGCCCAGATGCGTGCTGCCGCCCTTGCCGGGTGTCACGCCACCGACCATGCGCGTACCGTAGGCTATCGCCTGCTCGGAATGAAACGTGCCCTGCTTGCCGGTAAAGCCCTGGCAAATAACACGGGTGTCCTTGTCAACTAATATGCTCATAAGAATTAGTAGCGAGTGGCTAGTGGCTAGTGGCTAGTAAAGACATGATTCTGTTCTCGCTACTCGCCACTCGCTACTGCCTTTACTGCCTTGACAGCCGCGTCCGTCAGGCCGTCAGCAGTAATGATTGCAAGGCCGCTCTCGCGCAACAACTCGCGGGCACGCTCGGCGCTGTTGCCTTCCAACCGCACGATCACGGGCAAGGTAATGCCTACCTCGGAAACTGCCTTGATAATGCCTTCGGCAATCAGGTCACAGCGCACGATACCGCCGAAGATGTTGACCAGTATGGCGCGCACCTTTTTATCGGACAGAATCAGCTTGAACGCCTCCGCCACCTTGGCCGCTGTGGTGCCGCCGCCCACATCGAGAAAATTGGCAGGCTCGCCGCCGTGCAGCTTGATCATGTCCATGGTGGCCATGGCGAGCCCGGCGCCGTTCACCATGCAGGCGATCGTGCCGTCGAGCGTGATGTAGTTGAGTCCATACTCGCGTGCCGCGCTTTCGCGCGCGTCTTCCTGGCTGACATCACGCAACGCGGCCAGTTCAGTCTGCCGGTAAAGGGCGTTGTCGTCGAGCACGATCTTGGCATCGAGTGCGAGCAGGCCGCCCGTGTCCGTCACCACCAGCGGATTGATCTCGAGCATGGCGACGTCCTTGTCCACGAACAAGCGATACAATCCGTCCAGGATCCGGCTGAACTGTGTGGCCTGGTCGTTGTTGAGTTGCAGTGTAACGGCCAGGGCGCGGCATTTCTCCTCCGGCAGGCCGCTGACTGGATCGGCATACACCGTATGGATAGCCTCAGGCTGCCCATGGGCGAACTGCTCGATCTCCATGCCACCCACGGCGGCGGCCAGCACCATCACGCGCTCGCTGCTGCGGTCTACAGCAAGCGAGAGGTAAAGCTCGCGCGTCACCGCACAGGGGGCCTCTACCAGCACAGCCCCCACCGGCAGGCCGTGTGCGTCCGTCTGCTGCGTCACCAGCCGACTGCCGAGCAGCGTCTGTGCGATATGCTCCACCTCCGCGAGGGAAGCAGCGTGCCGCACGCCACCGGCCTTGCCGCGCGCCCCGGCGTGCACTTGCGCCTTGATCATCCAGCCCGCACCAGCCAGCGTCTGCGCCGCCCGCACGGCCGCTTGCGCCGTGTGCGCAATCCGGCCCGCAGGCAGCGGGACGTCATAGGCCGCAAGCAGTTGCTTAGACTGATATTCGTGGAGGTACACGGCATTCCGCCTGAAAAGAGCGCTATTGTGGGGGAATACGCCGATTTAGGGAACCTCTGATTGCTATAGCGCCGCGCCCAGGACGGCTTTATACAGGGCGTTACAGAGATTCCTCCGGCAAAATACGCTATGCTTTCCCGACCCTTTAATTGCATCGATTATCCATGAACCTGCTGCGCCTGATATTTATCGCCCTCGTCGTCTGGGTACTGGTCGCCCTGGTACGCTCTTACCTGCGACGCGCCGCCGCCCCCAAACAACCCCAGCGCATCGGCACCATCGTCCGCTGCGCCAAATGCGGCCTGCACGTACCGCAGGGCGAGGCACTACTCAAGGATGAGCGCTACTATTGTTCAGCGTCACACCGGGACGCCCGGGATTGACCGAGGCTGGGGTGACCGAACTCTCTACCACCCCCACCACCCGAGCCGACGCGGCCATCGATTCCAGTTTCACCTGGAACGTCCCGCGCTTCCTCAATATCTACCGGCTTCTGCTGGCGGGCCTGCTGTTCGCCTTCTCACTGCCAGAGATGCACCTCGAGCCGTTCGGCGAATTCGCACCCCGCCTTTTTGCCGCCCTCAGCGCCTTTTATCTGGTGTTTGCCGTCACCTGCGGCTTTGCGCTGCTCTGGCGCTGGCCCCCGCTGCGTCACCAGGTGCTCATCCAGGTGCTCATCGACATTGCCGCCATTACCCTGCTCATGCACGCCAGTGGCGGGGTGGACAGCGGCCTTGGCATTCTGCTGCTGGTGGTAGTCGCGGCCGGCAGCCTGTTCATGCCGGGACGGATTGCGATATTTTTCGCCGCCGTCGCCGCCCTCTCCACGCTGGGCGCGGCTGCTTACATGGACTGGCAGACCCCGGGAACGCCCAGCAACTACACGCTGGCAGGCATACTGGGCGCAAGCTATTTCGCCACTGCCATACTGACGCAGTATTTCGCGCGCAGCGCCAGCGCCAGCGAAAATCTTGCCGCACAGCGCGCAACAGACCTCGCCAACATGCAGCAGCTCACGGAATACATCATCGACCGCATGCAAACCGGCATTATGGTACTGGATGCCGACGGCACTGTGCGCCTCATGAACGAATCCGCCGCGCACATGTTCGGGCTTGCCCGCCCTGCGGCTGCGTATCCACTGACTGATATCAATCCCGATCTGGCGCGGCAGTATCAGGCCTGGAAGAATGACCGGCACAGCACCACCCAGACCATTCGTTCCGTCAATGTGCCTGCCGATATCCAGCCACGCTTCGCTCAACTCGGAACCGACACCACGTCAGGTGTACTTGTTTTTCTCGAAGACGTCAGCGCCATCTCACAGCAGGCGCAACACCTCAAGCTCGCCTCGCTCGGCAAGCTTGCCGCCAGTATCGCGCATGAAATACGCAATCCGCTGGGCGCCATCAGCCATGCAGGCCAGTTGCTGAGCGAGTCTGCCTCGCTCACCGCAGAAGATGTACGCCTGACAGACATCGTCTGTGACCAGTCGCTACGCGTGAACAAAATAATCAGCAACGTACTGCAGATAGGACGCCGTGACCGTACACAGCAGACGGATATTGCATTAAAATCCTGGCTGGAAGAATTCATCACGCAACTTGCACATACCCATAACCTCACGGACGACGATATTGTCGTTGAGTATGGCGACCGTGACATCCCGGTACACATGGACCCGGGCCAGTTGCATCAGGTACTCTGGAATTTGTGCGAAAACGGTCTGCGCCACAGCGACCCCTCCCGGCAACCCAGGCTGACACTGATCTGTGCCCCCGGGTCCAAAACCGCCGCACCCCACATCGATGTCATCAACGTGGGGGCCCCCATCACAGCAGACGCTGCGCAACATATCTTCGAGCCGTTCTTTACTACCGAGCAAAGCGGCACCGGACTTGGCCTGTATATCGCGCGCGAACTGTGTGAACTCAATCAGGCACGACTCAATTACATACGCACCCCCGAGGGAAGTTGCTTTCGCATTACCTTCGCCGACCACAGGCGCAAGCCGCTGATGTGAAAAATATGATGCGGGCTTCTCTACAATGATGGATATTGCTTCAAGGCAGGCTGTAACGGCCGCGCCTGCGCGTCCTGGGTTCGCGCCATTCATGCTTTCATGTGTAACACAGTATTGGAGCAAAAGACACGTGTTTAGAGGCGCCCATGAGTGACCCCATTGCATTAATAGTAGATGATGAGGCCGACATCCGTGAGCTGCTGCAACTCACGCTGAAGCGCATGCACATTACCTCACAAACGGCTGCAACACTGCAGGAGGCACATACCCTGCTCGCGCAACAGTCGTTCGACCTCTGCCTCACCGACATGCGCCTGCCGGACGGTAGCGGCCTCGATCTCGTCGAGCACATGCAAACCGACTACCCTGACACGCCGGTTGCCGTCATCACCGCCCATGGCAACATGGAGTCGGCCATCGCCGCACTCAAGTCAGGTGCGTTCGATTTCGTTTCCAAGCCCGTCGACCTGCGCGTGCTGCGTAATCTGGTCAGCACCGCGCTGCGGCTCTCGTCCACCCGCATCGAGCCGTCACCCACGCGCTCCGGTCTCGACCTGCTCGGCAACTCGACTGTCATGCAGGCCATCCGCAGCACCGTCACCAAGCTCGCGCGCAGTCAGGCGCCGGTGTATATCAGTGGCGAGTCCGGCACCGGCAAGGAACTGGTCGCACACCTGATTCACGAAAGCGGTCCGCGCGCGCGCGGACCATTCATCCCGGTGAACTGTGGCGCGATTCCCGAGCACCTCATGGACAGTGAATTCTTCGGCCACAAGAAAGGCAGTTTCACCGGCGCGGTGGCCGACAAGGCCGGGCTGTTTCAGGCCGCCCACGGCGGCACCCTGTTTCTGGATGAGGTTGCCGACCTGCCACTGCACATGCAGGTGAAACTGTTGCGCGCGATACAGGAAAAATCCGTGCGACCCATCGGCGAACAAAAAGAAGTCGGCATCGACGTACGCATTCTGAGCGCCACCCACAAGGATCTGGCCACCCTGGTGAAAAAAGGCGAGTTCCGCCAAGATTTATTTTACCGCATCAACGTCATTGAATTGCACGTGCCCAGCCTGCGTGAACGCCCACAGGACATCCCCCTGCTGGCCGAACACATCCTGCAACGCCTCGGCACAGCGACCGGTGTCACCACGCCGCGCCTGAGCCCCGCCGCACGGGAAGCGCTCAGCCACTACCCGTTTCCCGGCAACGTGCGCGAGCTGGAAAATATACTGGAGCGTTCGCTCACCCTGTGCGAAGGCAGCGTAATCGATGCCCCCGATCTGCACCTGTCGCAGACGCATGAGGCCGTCGTGCATGATGGCAGCGCGCTGGAACCCTATCTCGGCACGCTGGAAAAAGAGGCCATCGTCAAGGCACTGGAAAAGACACGCTACAACAAAACTGCCGCCGCCAAGCTGCTCGGCATCACCTTCCGCGCCCTGCGCTATCGGCTGAAAAAACTCGGCCTCGACTAGGCCGCGAGACAACAAACTGCTAGGTGGTCCCTGGCTCCTTAACGATTTATGGGTATCCATAATGGAGTGAACATGAAAGCCGTGAAATTAACCCTTCCGATCATCGCACTGCTGTTTCAGCAAACCGCATTTTGTCTTGAGCAATCCACATCTGTAACGGTTTCCACACTATTAAAGACGGAAAGCAGCTGGGACGGGAAACCAATTTCTTACCCTGACGGCAAGGCGGAAATTACCGGCATGCTTGTTGAACTGGCACCGGGCGCTGAAACTGGCTGGCATTTACACCCGGTTCCTTCGTTTGGCGTGATTCTGGAAGGCGAGCTGGAAGTTCATCTGAAAACCGGGGAAGTAAAGCGCCTCAAGCAAGGTGAGGCGCTGGCCGAGGTCGTAAACACTCTTCACAACGGCCGCAGCGTTGGCACTGTACCGGTAAAAATCGTGGTTTTCTATGCAGGATCAGTGAACCAGCAGTTATCGATAAAGGAAAGCGCACCCTAGCAAGACAGGCAGCAAGCATTATTCTCGCAAACCACTCAAGTCGACGCACGCCCGGTTTACCGCCTGAGCAAACTCGGCCTCGACTAGGCCCGATACAAAGCGCTTGCCCCTTCATGCACCTGCGGCGGGTTCGGTGGCGGGCTCGATGTGCAGGGTGCGGGTGGGGAAGGCAATCTGCGCACCGTGGCGGTCGATGACCCCGGCCACCTTCAGCAACACGTCCTGCTTCACTGCATGGTAGTGCACCCAGTCCTTGGTTTTGGTGAAAGTGTAGATAAAGAAATCCAGCGACGACGGGCCGAAGGTGGTGAAGTTCACAATCAGGGTCTGGTTGGTATCGATCTCCGGATGATTCTGCAACATGGCTTTTACGTCTGCCACGATCGCATCCATTACGCCGATATCCTCGTAGCGAATACCCACCGTCTCCTTGATCCGGCGATTGGTCATGCGTGTGGGGTTCTCCACCACGATGGTGGTAAACAGGGCGTTCGGCACGTAGATAGGGTTTTTGTTGAAGCCCCGTACCCGGGTGTGACGCCAGCTGATGCATTCCACCGTACCTTCGATCTCCTTGTCCGGCGAGCGTATCCAGTCACCTACGCTGAAGGGCCGGTCCAGATAGATGGTGAGACCGCCAAAGAAATTGGCCAGCAAATCCTTGGCCGCAAAACCGAGGGCAAGGCCGCCGATACCACCTGCCGCCAATATACCCGAGACGCTGAAACCGAGGGTTTGCATTGCCACCAGCGCGGTAGTGATGACCACTGTGAGGCGGGCCAGCTTCGACAGCGCGTCGATGGTGGTGCGGTCTACCTCGTCGCCTTTTTCCTCGTGCAGCGCGATGATGTTGTGGGCAACGTTGCGAATGAGGCGGACCAAAAACCAGGCGAGACAAAGAATGATGCCGACGTTGCGCACCTGTGGCACAGAATCGAAGATGGCAGCGCTACTCTCCTTGCCCACGATGTCTGCCGCAAGGGTAATGCCTATCAGCCAGACCACGACTGGTACCGGCCGCTTCGCCGCCTTGATGAGCGCATCATCCCAGGTGCCGTTAGCCAGGCGGGTGAGCTTCTCCGCATGGCGCAGCAGAAAATGGGCAACGGCGTTGGCCAGCACGGCGGCCACGGCCACCAGCACAACCTGCAACAGCCACAGCTCTGCCAGAGCGGAAAATCCCAGCGAGTCTGAGAGTGCGTTCATATCCATCGGGTTGCTGTCACGCCGTAAAGAGTGAAACCACAGTTTAACAGATCATGCTCACACGTTGCCCCAAAACGGCGGCAGAAACCCGGCCTCGGCCAGCCCCAAAAAGTACTTGCCTTGAATCAGGCTGCGGCGTCTAATTCAACACAAACGGCCTGCGCTTTCAGCACCCAAAAGCACCCTGGCCACGTAACTGTCCATTGGAGGCAGAGCATGCATGAGAATAAACGCCAACAAGGGTTTGAACCGGAAGCGATTCATATAGTGGCCAATGAAGCAGCCCGGGATGGCGCACGCAAGAAGAAATAGCCACAGAATTACCTCAAACCCGCCCCGCCTGACAAGGAGACGCCATGAAACGGCTCATACTTTGCTGTGATGGAACGTGGAATACGGCAGACCAGGAAGAGAACGACGAGCCCTGCCCCACCAACGTTGTCAAGATTGGCTACCGGATTGCCAAGCGTGATGGCGATATTCCGCAGATTGTTTATTACGATCAGGGTGTGGGTAGCGGCAATATTCTGGATCGTGTCTCGGGCGGGGCGTTAGGTGCGGGGCTGGAAGCCAACATCCACGACGCTTATCGCTTCCTCGTCGCCAACTACGAGCCCGGCGACGAGCTGTATCTCTTCGGTTTCAGCCGGGGCGCGTTCACTGCCCGCAGCATTGCTGGCATGATACGGAAATGCGGTGTACTGGGGCGCGGCTTCGTCGAGCATTACCGCGAGGCGATCGCCTTGTACCGCACAGACCTGCACCCCGACGATGCCGTCCCGCTGAAATTCAGAACCGATTACTCTCTCTGCGGTGCCGACGAGATCAAGATTAAATGCATCGGCGTGTGGGATACCGTTGGCGCGCTCGGTATTCCGCTGCGCGGTCTGCGCTGGGTCACGCGGGGCAAATACCAGTTTCACGACACCGAGCTAAGTGGCGTGGTTGAGCATGCCTACCATGCGCTCGCCATCGATGAGCGGCGCGCGCCGTTCGAACCCACGCTCTGGACGTATAAGCCGAAACCAGAGCAGACCGTCCAGCAGGCGTGGTTCTGCGGCGTACACAGTGATGTAGGCGGCAGTTACCCCGAGCGCGGGCTGTCGGATATCACGCTCGACTGGATGATAGGCAAGGCACAGGGTGCCGGCCTCAAATTCGATAGCGCAGCAATGCAGGCCCATGCACTCAAGCCTGACCCACTCGCGATGCTACACAACTCGAAAACCGGTTTTTATCGGCTGACCGTTGGCTGTGATCGCGACATCGGCTGGGCCATCAAACCTGCGGACGCATCAACCGGTAACATGAGCCGCACCGACCCAACGCAATCTGTGCACGACAGCGTGCTCACCCGCTGGGACAGCGATGCCACATACCGCCCACCCGGGCTCAAGGATTATTTCAAAAGAACCGGCGACCGCCGAGGGGACGAGCAGTAACGGGCGAGCCTATCGTTTGGCCAACCCTACTGCCGCACCGCCCCACTATCAGCGGCAACAACCCGGCCTCGGCCAGCCCCAAAAAATACCCGCCTTGAAACAAGCTGCGGGGTCTAATCCAGCACAGGTGGCTTGCCAATGGTGTCAGGAAGACCTTACAGGATGCGTACTATTTTATAAGTAGGGGTTTCAGCCTATGGATATTTTAACGCTCGCTCCAATTGTAATCTTCATCGGCACCATCGGTGCACTGCTTTACTTAAGATATCGTGATTATGCATCTTTGACACAAGCAGAAAAAGAATAGCTTCTTGCAGAAAGTAGTAGAGTTACTCTTGAGAAAGCCGGTGGGCGTGTACAGTCGTTAAGTAAAAAAATTGATGAGTTGATGCCCGCATTTATATCAGTGGTTGTTCTCCTCTAAAGCATCTACGTTATTCTCTCCGCAAACTATGGTGAAGCCCAAAACAAGTGGGCACTTGGGTCGATAGGGATGATTTTGGGGTATTGGCTTCGCTCAACAGCTAAAAGCGGGGGCGGAAAGCGTAGCCAGCAAAAGATCAATCGAGTCAGACCATTGATTCGCCAAAATGCCGATCATTGACGCTCCCAAGGTTCAACTTCACCTGCTCGCACTGTAAACATGGGATGCGCCTCTGGTACTTCAGTAGCCAGCCACTTCCGATAAAGCGCGGGGTTACGCACGCTGAGTTTTACCAGGAGGTGCGCCCATTCATACGCCATCTGGCCGGACGTGACAGTCAGTGTTACGACCTTTCGTGTTGGTTTGATTTTGCTTTTATTGAAAGAGTACCCGCGCATCTCGGCCTCGGCATGAATAGCCGTTAGATACAGCGAGATGGCCGCGAGTGGCGCTGAGTGGTTCTTAAAGCGGTCCAACTGCGGATGATTGCGATAACCACGCGTTTCGCCCCGTAGAACGGACTGCGCCAAAAGGGTTTCCCGCCACAGCGCGACTAGACCTTGAGGATCGAGATACTTGGAATGTAATGACCAGAGACGCATGCTCTATGGCGCCCAACGCTTCGCATCACCGGCAGCAAAAAGCAGAGCGAGGAACGAGCGGCGCTTTTTGCTGCCCGCGTGCATGCGATTGTTAGGTTTTCTTGTCGCTCAACGAACCCATCTTAAGTAGCATCAAGTTTGGTATCTGCTGCTCAGATAGCTTTATCGGGGAGACAAAGCCAAGAGGTTTTACGGCGAGTACGGAACATTGCAATTGTTCGAGAATGGCTTCTGCAGTATTACCGATGAACAATCCAGCTATGCCTGTCCGGGCGACCGTTCCCATGACCACCAGATCGGCTTGCAGCTGCTTCGCTGTATCCGGTATGACCTTGGAGGCTGCTCCGCGGAGAAAATGGTATTGAGGAGAAAGATGATCGTAGGCCTCTTTTCCTATTCGGTCTCTTAACTGCTCGCGAAGGCGGCTTAAGTCTCTTTCATGACGTGAACGTTCACCTTCAACATAGGCCATGCCAGCTTCGTCCGGATTGTCGCTCCATGACCGCACCATCATTTCGGCCGGGGCATCCCAGACATGAACTAAATGCAATGCAGCGAAGTTGGACAACGCGAGCGAACTGGACAGTGCAAGAATCTTCTGGTTGAGGTTCTGATCTACTGTGTCAGACGTGTCAGGCATATCCAGGTTGAAGTCGACGGCGGCCAGAATGCATGCGTAATTCGCCTTTTCCTCTGGACGCGTTAACCATACTGGACAGGGACACTTGCGCAGCAAATGCATGTCGTCGCTGCCAAACAGCCGTTCGATGAAGTTTGGATTTTCGGCGGGCTTGATCAGCAGATCGTGCTTGTTGCGCATAACGGCGCGAATTGCTTCAAGGAACGTTTTACCCACCAGCACGTCCAGCCGGATGCTGAGGCGTTGCTTGTAGGGCGCGATCAGGGACTCCAGTTCCTCCCGGCGTTTGTTAACCATGGCTGTCTGTAATTTGGCAGAGGTGGGCCCGCCGGGCGGCGTACCGATACTCGCCGTGACAACCGGAACGACCGCAATAACCGTCAGGTCCGCCTGATTATTTTCCGCCAGCGACACCGCCCGCGTTATCGCCGGTCCCTGCGCAACGGATGCCTCGGAGACGTAGAGAATGTTCTTGAATTGCCTCATATTATTCACCTCCACCTCCAGACGGCCGGCAACGCACCCGGTGATGCGCGCAAGCGCCTGGTTGAATTTTTACTACTTTTCCTGCTCATCTTCCAGTATGGGCCTGTAGCCCCAATCTCTCACGCCCTGGACTACCTGATCGATATCGTCAGACGGAACGTGAAGCATCTGCAGCGCGGTCACACCGAGGCGCAGGCTCGCTTCAATTGTTTCTGGATACGCGTGGATAGCGCCGGCATCAAGCAGCCGTGTACTTGTTTCAAGATCCCGCGCCCGCGCGATGACCGGCACCTGCGGACAGGTTCTGCGCAAATAGGAAATCGTGTCCAATGCCGTGGCGAAGCTGTCAACGGTAATCACGACCAGAGAAGCGCGTTCCACATGAACGGCGGTCAGCAATCCCGGATCGGAAATGTCACCATACGATACCGGGTGACCATCCGCTCTTCCCTGCGCTACCCGCTTCGAATCGGTGTCAAAGGCCACGAACGGAACACCGCTTGAATGCAATAGCACGGCGATGGTGTGGCCTACGCGGCCATAACCGCCGATCACGACCTGTTGTCCCGGAGTTTCCGGCAACTCCGGAATAGCGCGCGCCTCAGCACGCGGGGTTCCGGCCAGCCGGGCCGCAATGACGCCATTGAAGCGAACCAGAACGGCGCCTGCGATCATCGAGAGCAAAACCGATGTTATCGCGATCTGACCCAGTTGCATGTCGATTACGCCGGTATCCAACGCGATGGCAATGAGGGCGAGGCCGAATTCACCGCCCACGCTCAACAACAAGCCGGTGCGCCACGCGACCTGGGTGTCAACCCCGATCCTGCGCACCATTGCGGCGACAATCAGTGTCTTGCTCACCAGAATGAGCAACGCGCCGAGCAGGGTCCAGTACCATATGGGTGGTATCGCGGCCGGGTCGAAGCGCATGCCGATGCCGATAAAGAACAAACCAAGCAGTACATCCCGGAAAGGGCGTATGCTCGATTCCACCTGGTGGCGGAACTCCGTCTCACCCAGCATCATTCCGGCAAGAAATCCCCCGAATGCCAGCGACAACCCGAGACTGTTTGTGGTCCATGCGGCGAGCAATGTGACCAGCAGCACTGCCAGCGTGAACATTTCGATAGACCTGCGTTCCGAAACGATATGAAACAGCGGACGGAGCAGCCAGCGCCCTGCAAAGAACACGAGCGCGAAGGCGAGAACGGCTTTCGCGAGCGCCCAGCCTAAAGCGCCCGCCAGCACATCCGCAGCGACTGCCGTGCCCAGCACGGGTATGATCACCAGAAAAGGAACGGCGGTGACGTCCTGAAAAACAGACATCGCGAGTCCGAGGCGGCCGTGTCGGGTGTTTTCCTCGCCCTGCTCGGTCAACAGGCTGGAAATAATGGTCGTCGACGACTGGGCGAAGACGGCACCGAACACGAACGCGGCTGCGACGGGAAGCCCGGCGAGCCACAAGATAGTCCCAACGAGCAAGGTTGTGAATACGACCTGCCCGCTTCCCAGTCCCAGGACCTGGTGCCGCAACGCGTGCAATTGCGGCAGGGAGAAATTAAGCCCAATCATAAACAGCAGGAAGACGACGCCGAATTCAGCGAGCGCTGCAAACTCCGGCACCGAGACCGTCGGCCCCAGCGTGTATGGCCCGAGAATCACGCCCACCAGTAAATACCCCAGGCTGGTCGGGATATGCAAGCGCTGAAACGTAACCACGACGGCTATCGCTACGGCCAGAAGCAAGAGGATTTGTGCGAGATGCTCCATCATTGGTTTGTTTCGCTGTCAAGAGAGCCTAACGAATGATATCGACTCCCCCTGCTTCTGGGGCATCAGATGTGCCAGACTGAAGGTGTAAGCCATCAATCAACGGAAGAGGAGGAGTCATCATGAACGTTGCTACCATGGGTATTGATTTGGCAAGGAATAGCTTTAGTGTGCATGGGGTCGATGCCCGAGGCAAGACAGTGTTCCGCAAAAATCTCAGTCGTGACCCCTGTGACGTACTCGAGCAAAATATTAGCCGCCATCGAAATTAAGCCAATCCGGCCACCATGCCGAACCGGGCGAATCAATGGAATCAATGGAAAATCAATGTGAAAATCAATGCATGGAATCAATGGGGTCAGACTCGGTGAATCAATGGGGTCAGACTCGATTGATTCTGAATTTTTCTGATTTTCTATCCCCACCCCTGGCTCCCGGCTCAACTCGTCTCTCCAATCGCTTTTGAATGCGTTGCTTGAACCGATCATTTCCTAACACCCAGGCTTTATTGGTCGCTTCTCTTATTTCGGTGATGCTTTTCTCGGGAATATGATGCTTGAATAGCTGGCGGTAGGCAGCCTGACGCTCTTCGTCGGCCTTGCCCAAGCGCCGGTATTCAAGATACGGCGTCACCAAATCATTGGGCTGACCCAAGGCGTTGTGATGATAACTTGACCAAGGATATTCGGACGGATGTGACACCATGCCTGCCCGTACCGGATTTAACTCTATGTAGCGCATGCACGTCAACAGGTAGGCTTCGGTATCAATCAGGGTGGCTTTATAGCGGCCTTCCCACAGGGTGCCGGTACGCTGGTAGTAGTAGTTGAAGTACTGCACATAGTAACGCCCCAGCATTTGCATGGCTTTTGGAAGGCTTTGTTCTTCGTGTGGTGTGATGAGTAAATGTACGTGGTTGGTCATCAGTACATAGGCATGAACATCACAGCCGTGGTGGTCGCAGGCTAACTGTAACTTTTCAAGATAGAAACGGTAGTCTGCGTCGGCACAGAAGATTTCTGTACGGTTGTTGCCGCGCAGGATGATATGTTGCGGTTGGCCGGGAATTACAAATCTAGGTAAGCGCGCCATTGCCTGCCACCAGCTTCATGGGAATAGGCACTGTACTGCGTTTTCAATCAAATATCAATCGAGTCTGACCCCATTGATTCTGAGTCTGACCCCATTGATTCTTGAACTGATCGCCATACCTCGACACTTTGCGGGGCCCTGATCTTGCCATTCCACACCTCCGAGCTCGTTAGCCCAAGGTGTCAACTAAATCGGGGAAAGTTTAAGGGGCCAGTTGATTGTGTCGTTAGATGCTATTCCCGTATTTTCTCAAACAACGCGATGGACTCAACATGC
The DNA here is from genome assembly GCA_030680605.1 of Gammaproteobacteria bacterium. Lineage (NCBI taxonomy): Bacteria > Pseudomonadati > Pseudomonadota > Gammaproteobacteria > Gammaproteobacteria bacterium. The sequence continues at coordinate 36,671 of JAUXUQ010000021.1, forward strand.
GTGGTGTGCGGAAACATGTCCATCACGCCCGCACTCAGCAGCCTGTATCCACGCTGCACCAGCTCCTGTGCGTCGCGCGCCAGGGTGGCGGGATTGCACGAGACGTACACAATTCTTGAGGCCCCGAACAGCGGCAGTTGCCTGACGATCTCCAGCGCGCCGGTGCGCGGCGGGTCGAGCATAATCTTGTCAAAGCACTGTTCGGCCCACGGCTGTTGCGCCAAATCCTGACTGAGGTCGGCAGCGTAGAATTCCGCGTTGTGGATACCGTTGTGGCGCGCATTGTCTTTTGCGCGCTGCACCAGTTTCGCATCACCCTCCACTCCAGTGACATGTCCGGCATGGCGCGCCAACGGCAGGGTGAAATTGCCGAGGCCGCAGAACAGATCGAGCACACGCTCCTGCGGCTTGAGGTCGAGCAGACCGATGACGCTCGCGATCATGGCGCGGTTGATCTCGCCGTTGACCTGCACAAAGTCGGTCGGTGAGAAAAACAGTTCGAGTCCGTCATCGGGTAGCCGGTAACTCAAACTCGCGGCCTCCGGCCAGATCAAGGTCACGCTCTCCGGCCCTGACGGTTGCAGATATATCTGTAAGCCGTGCGCCTCACCGAACTGCTGCATCTTTTCCAGATCGGAACCGCTCAACGCGGCCAGGTTGCGAAATACCAAGGCCGTCGCTTCGTCACCCACGGCCACTTCAATCTGCGGAATGCAGTTATAGCTTTCGAGACCGGCGATAAGCGCACGCAATTCGGGCAGCCGTTCGCCGACCGAGGGGTGCAACACCTCGCAGCGCTCAAGATCGGCCAGCAGGGCGCTGCGCTTTTCACGAAATCCGACCAGCAGCCGGTCTTTCTTGAGGACGAACTTCACCCCCAACCGCGCACGGCGGCGGTAGCCCCAGTGCGGGCCCCTCAGCGGCGGCAATACCTGCTCCGGCTCGACTCTCCCGATCTGCCTGAGATTGTCCAGCAGGACCTGCTGCTTGGCCTCGATCTGTGCAGCGCCCTCCATATGTTGCAGGCTGCATCCGCCACAGATATTGAAATGAGTACAGCGCGGGGTTACACGCTGCGGCGACGGTTTGAGAATTTGCGCGACTGTTCCTTCATCGTAGCGCTTGCGTTGTGCGACATAGGTGAACATCACCTCTTCGCCCGGCAGCGCGCCTTCGATGAACACGGCCTTGCCGCCGACATGCGCCACACCGCGCCCATCATGGTTGAGTGACTCGACGTGAGCCGGCACGGGCTCTTGCGGCAGTGATTTTAAATTACGCGAACGGCGGGGCATTTAGAAGCAGTGGCAAGTTACAAGTAGCAGGAAGGCGCAGAGGTGCGCCGGTTAGCGCCAGGCAGCGAGAAACTCATCAAGATGCGGCTTGCCTGTGCTGGCAAGCTCATCGCGCAGGCGCTGGCACGCGTGTTCATATTCCGGCGGCGTCAGGTGGCCACGGATCAGCTCAAAGCGCAGATAGACCAGATAGGTGTTGAGCACGTCGGTTTCGCAGTAGTTGCGTATCTTCAGGATATCGCCTTGCTGGTAGTGATCCCACACCTGGCTGCCGTGCATGCCCATCTTGCCGGGGAAACCCAGCAGCGTGGCGATTTCATCCAGCGGCGCCGTGGCGCGTGCCTGATACAGGGAAATCACATCCATAAGATCGGTATGGCGGGCATGATAACGGCTGAGGTAGTTGTTCCATTTGAAGCTGCTGTCCGCCTCGCCGGTATCCCAATATCTGGGTGAGGCCACCCCATGCACCAGCGCCCGATAATGCAATACCGGCAGGTCGAACCCGCCGCCGTTCCAGGACACCAGTGTCGGGCTGTATTTCTCAATGCCGTCAAAAAAGCGGGTGATCAGCTCGCCTTCGGAGGAGTCTGCATCGCCCAGCGACCAGACCTTGAGCTTGTCGCGCGTGTGCACCACCACCGAGATGGTGATGATGCGGTGCAGGTGCAGGCGCAGAAACTCCGAGCTGCCGGTTTCCTGCCGCCGCGCATAATACATGACCTCGGCGACCTCCTTGTCGTTGAGGCCTTCCAGCTGATACAGCCGCCGTCCACCTTCTACGTCCGGCACGGTCTCAATATCAAACACCATGATGTTCATTCCGGAAACACCCCGGTAGACAGGTAGCGGTCACCCCGGTCGCAGATGATGGTGACGATAACGGCATCGCTGACCGCTTGCGACAGCCGCAACGCCGCCGCCACCGCACCGCCCGACGAAATGCCGGCAAAGATACCCTCCCGTGCGGCGAGCTCGCGCGTCATCGCCTCCGCCTCGCTCTGGCTCACCTCCATCACCTGATCCACACGCGTGGGGTCATAAATCTTCGGCAGGTAGGCCTCTGGCCAGCGGCGGATGCCGGGGATTTGCGTGCCCTCAGTCGGCTGCACACCAATAATCTGCACTGTGGGGTTTTTCTCTTTCAGAAAGCGCGAGGCACCCATGATGGTACCGGTGGTGCCCATGGCACTGACAAAGTGGGTGATCTTGCCCTCTGTGTCGCGCCAGATTTCAGGCCCGGTAGTTTCATAGTGCGCGCGCGGATTGTCGTGGTTGGAGAACTGGTCGAGCACACGACCCTTGCCCTCGGCCTGCATCTGCAAGGCGAGGTCGCGCGCGCCCTCCATACCGGCCTGTTTTGACACCAGAATGATCTCGGCGCCAAACGCCTTCATGGTGCTGCGCCGCTCTACGCTCATATGCTCAGGCATGATGAGCGTCAGGCGATAGCCGCGTATTGCCGCCGCCATGGCGAGTGCAATGCCGGTATTGCCGCTGGTAGCCTCAATCAGTGCGTCGCCCGATGTGATCTCGCCACGCGCCTCGGCGTGCCTGATCATGCTCATGGCCGGACGATCCTTCACCGAGCCGGCCGGATTATTACCCTCCAGCTTGACCAGCAGGGTGTTGGACGTGGCGCCCGGCAGGCGCTGCAGGCACACCAGCGGTGTGTTGCCGATAAACGCCTCAATCGTGGGATGGTCTGTGGCCATGATTATTCCGTGATCAGTGTGACAAAGGCCACGGCGTGGTCGTCTTCATCGGCAATGCTGACGTGCCCGGCGCTGATGCCGATCTTTTTCACCAGTGCGCTGGCCTTGCCATGATACTCCAGCACCGGCTTGCCGTTGCTTTCGTGGCCAACGCCAATATGCCGCGGGGTCAGGCCAGCGCTAAAGCCCAGCCCCAGCGCCTTGACCGCCGCCTCCTTGGCGGCAAAGCGCTTGGCAAGGAAATGGGCTGGACGTTCGCTGCGGGCGAAGTCGGCCATTTCGCTGAGCGTGAGGATACGACGCGCGAACTTGTCGCCGTGGCGGGCGATATTTTCCTGCATGCGCGAAACACGCACGATGTCGGTGCCGATACCGAAGATGCGCTCAGCCACGACGCGCCTCGTGCATCAGGCGCTTCATCTCGCGCACCGCCTCGGAAAATCCGGTAAATACGGCGCGCGCCACAATCGCGTGGCCGATGTTGAGCTCGCTCACCTCCGCCAGGGCGGCAATAGCCGCAACATTATGGTAGTGCAGGCCATGCCCGGCATTGACCTGGAGCCCCAGCGTCTTGCCGTACCTTACGGCCTCCGTGATACGCTGCAATTCCGCTGTCCGTGCCTGGTCGTCCTGCGCATCCGCATAATGCCCGGTGTGGATTTCAATTACCGGTGCACCGGCACGTGCGGCGGCCTTGACCTGCTGCAGTTCGGCATCAATAAACAATGAGACCCGGACACCTGCCGCCTTGAGCACTGCGCAGCCCTCAGTCACACGCACAAGCTGCCCGGCCACATCCAGCCCGCCTTCGGTAGTCAACTCCTCGCGCCGCTCCGGCACCAAACAGCAGTCGTGCGGCTTGATATGGATGGCGAACGCCAGCATCGCATCGGTGACTGCCATCTCCAGATTCATGCGGGTCTGCAAAGCGTCCTTCAGCACCTCCACATCGCGTTCCTGAATATGCCGCCGGTCTTCGCGCAGGTGCAGCGTAATGGCATCGGCACCAGCCTGCTCTGCCTCAAAGGCGGCCTGCACCGGATCTGGGTAGCGGGTACCGCGCGCCTCGCGCAGCGTAGCCACGTGGTCAATATTGACGCCAAGCAGAATCTCACTGTTCATGATGCAGTTTCCAGCACGGGCGCTGCCCGCGCCGGTGATATGTCCTTCTGAAAGTCGATATACAGCTCGCGGCTTTGCAACGGCTTGCTGCCGAGGTACAGGCCAAGTGCAGCGCGCATCAGGTGCTTGCTCTCGCGCAGGCTCAACGTGTCGTGCAGGGTCTCATGCAGCAGTGCCAGCAGGCTGCTGCCCTGCACACGAATGCCGACCGACGTGCCTGCATGATCCCTCAGTGGGCCGCGCTCCAAGTGATAATTATACGCCTGTCCGGGCTCTATCGGCGCGCCGCTCTCCGCCTCGTGATCCAGCATCAGCGCATAGCCTATTTCACGCAGCAGGTGCTTCTCGAAGAGGCGCAACGCGCGTTGCACCCCCATACCCGCTGCACCCACACTACCGTCCGGCTGCTGCATCTCCTGCAGCGTTTGGCCGTAGCACTCAAACAGAGCAGGATGCGGGTCGTGCCGGTGCAACAAACGCAGCAACAACTCGTTCAGATAGAAGCCGCTGAGGATTAACGGGCCATCCAGTTTGGTCATGCCGCCGTCCGCCTCGCAACCGGTAAGCGTACCCAGTTCGCCGCGCCCACTCCATGAAATCAGCAGCGGACGAAATGGCTGCACTATGCCTTGCAGGCGCGACTTGGCCGATCTCAGACCGCGTGCCACCAGCCCTACGCGCCCGAACTCCGGCGTGAAAACTTCCAGCAGTGCGCTGGTATCGCGGTAAGGCCGATGGTGCAGCACAAAGGCGGGCTGCAGGCTGACGCGGGTGACGCTCATTGATAGCCCAGTCGCGCCATGACGCGGGCATCGTCCGACCAGCCCTGCTTTACGCGCACCAGCAACTGCAGGAATACCCTGGACTGAAACATGCGCTCCATCTCCATGCGCGCCTGAGTCCCCACGCGCTTGAGGCGCTCGCCTTTTTCGCCGATGATGATGGCCTTCTGCCCCTCGCGCTCGACCCAGATCACGGCGTGAATATGCAATATTCCGCGCTGATGTGAAAATTTATCGATCTCCACCGTGACGGCGTAGGGTACCTCCTGGCCGGTGCCACGCATGAGCTTTTCGCGCACAAATTCCGCCGCCAGGAAACGTTCGCTGCGATCGGTAAGCTGGTCTTCTGGGTACAGGGCCTCACCCTCGGGCAACAGCGCCGTCACGGCTTGCTCCAGCTCCGGCAGATTGCTGCCATTACGCGCCGAAAGCGGAATGATGTGCGCGAACTGCATCTGCGCCTGTAATTTGGCGAGGTGCGGCAGCAACGCCGTTTTATCGAGAATCTTGTCAACCTTGTTGACGGCCAGTATTACCGGCACCTTCAAATCCTTGATCCGCTCCAGCACATAGCCATCTTCGTCCGTCCAGCGCAGCCCTTCAACCACAAAAATTACCACCTCTACATCGTTCAGGGCGGTAAGCGCGGCACGGTTCATGTATTTGTTTATGGCACGTTTACCCGCCTGGTGCAGGCCGGGGGTATCTACGTAGATGATCTGATAGTCGCTGCCGTTCTTGATGCCGAGAATGCGGTGGCGCGTAGTTTGAGGGCGTTGCGAGGTGATGCTGATTTTTTGTCCGAGCAGGTGGTTGAGCAGTGTCGACTTGCCCACGTTGGGACGGCCTACAATGGCAGCGTAGCCCGAACGCATCAGTGGGCAGACTTCTGGTTCTGTCCCAGCTGCAGGAGCGCCTGCTCTGCTGCCGCCTGCTCTGCGCTCCTGCGCGTACTACCCACACCTTCAGTGGGCGATATGCCTGCGGCGCGGCATTCAACGCGGAAGGTTTGCGCGTGCGCCTCGCCTGTCGTTTCGATCATGCCGTATTCAGGTGTCGGCTTGCCGCGCGACTGGAGATACTCCTGCAACCGGGTTTTGGGATCCTTGAGCGCGGTCGCTGATGGAAGGTTTTGCAACGCATCCCGATACAGGCCCAGCACAAAAGTACGTCCGGCCTCAAAGCCACCATCCAGATAGACAGCACCGATAACGGCTTCAAGCGCGTCTGCCAGCGTAGATGCGCGGCGTTGGCCGCCACTCTTGAGCTCGCCCGGCCCCAGACTGAGATGCTCACCGAGCTTCAGGTTGCCGGCAAGATCAGCCAATGCATCGCGCCTTACCAGGCTCGCGCGCAGACGGCTCAAATCGCCTTCGCGCGCCATGGGGAAGCGTTGGTACAACTCGGCAGCAATGATGAAGTTCAGGATGGCGTCGCCAAGAAATTCCAGCCGTTCGTTGTTGGCGCCGCCCACGCTACGGTGCGTAAGCGCATCCGCCAGCAGCCCGTCATTGCCAAAGCGGTATCCAAGCAACTTATGCAACCGTCTGCGCGCTTCGCTCAACGCAGCTCCACGGTCTTGTCGAAACGCACCACAAAGTCGAGGTTCCCCACCAGATTACCACGTATCTCATATTTGACGCCGAGCAGAAAACCGCCGTTGTTGCCCGGCTTGATTTCGATATTCGCCGGCTTGACGTGGTCGACATTATCCACATCCAGGCGCTTGACCAGCATGTCGATGATTTCGCTCCGGCGCTTCTCGCCTATGTCCGCCTGAGTGCTGAGTGAATCCATGGCAAACGCGACCTTGAAGTTTTCCATATACGCCGGATACAACCTGAGCGCCACCAGTGTAACGATACCGATCAGCGCAAGAATAAAGAGAAATCCGATCGCCGATATACCATCCTGTTTATTGCTGTTATACATGGCCCCCCCTATGACTTGCATGACTCAAGTATTGGATATTACTGGATGCTGGCCCCGATACGCCGCCATGATACACCACCATTCGAGCCGTCCCAATTCATCCAGATCATGAAGGCCTTGCCCACCAAATTCTGTTCCGGCACGGTGCCCCAGTAGCGGCTGTCATTGCTGTTGTCACGGTTATCCCCCATGACAAAATACTGTCCCGCCGGTACCGTGAACTCACCCTCCACCGAGGGCTGGCCCGGGCGCACCAGAATCGGGTGCCCCTTGCCGCCCAGAGTCTCCTGTAGCAGATTCGCCCCGGTCATACTGCTACCGGCACCCACGCCGGTGTAAATACCCATGGAGTCCTGCGCCATCAACTGTCCATTCACACGCAGGGTCTTGTTGTAATAGGCAACATGATCGCCCGGCACACCCACCACTCGCTTGATATAATCGACCGAGGTGTCAAGCGGGTAGCGGAACACTATGACGTCGCCGCGCTGCGGTGCGTTCATCTCGATGACTTTCTTGTCTATTACCGGCAACCGGATGCCGTAGGTAAACTTGTTCACCAGAATAAAGTCGCCGGTAAGCAGCGTCGGCATCATTGAGTTTGAAGGTATGCGGAATGGCTCGACCAGAAACGAACGCAGCAACAGTACAGCCAGAAATACCGGAAAGAATGAGCGCGCATACTCCACCAGTACCGGGCCACGCTTGAGCCGCTCGATCTCTGACTGCGCAGCGCCACCCGCCTGCAACTGTGTCAATGCTACACGCCGCCGGGGGGCAAACAGCACTGCGTCAATCACCCAGATCACGCCACTCACGACCACTGCCGCCAGCAGCACTGCTGCAAAATCAACGTTCATTTGCCACCTGTCTTGAGCACTGCCAGAAATGCCTCCTGCGGGATTTCCACCCTGCCTACCTGCTTCATGCGTTTTTTCCCCGCCTTCTGTTTCTCAAGCAGTTTGCGCTTGCGCGTGATGTCGCCACCATAGCATTTTGCGATTACGTTCTTGCGCATCGCCTTGACGGTCTGGCGCGCAATCACGTGGGCACCGATGGCGGCCTGGATGGCCACATCGAACATCTGGCGCGGAATAATATCCTTCATCCGCTCTACCAGATCCCGCCCCCGCATTTGGCTGCGCTCGCGGTGCACGATAAGCGACAGCGCGTCCACCCGCTCGCCGTTGATGAGGATATCGAGCCGCGTCAGGTCAGCGGCCTGAAAGCGGTCGAAGTGGTAACTGAACGAGGCATAGCCACGGCTCACCGATTTCAGTCGGTCAAAAAAATCGATCACCACCTCGTTCATCGGCAGATCGTAGGTCAATGATGCCTGCTTGCCATGAAATTGCAGATTCTTCTGTACACCACGCTTCTCCATGCACAGGCCGATTACATCTCCCAGATACTGCTGCGGCACGAAAATATCAGCGTGAATGATTGGCTCACGCATCTCGGCAATATGATTTTGCAGCGGCAATTTGGAGGGATTGTCTACCCGCAACACCTCACCCTGGGTTGTCAACACTTCGTACACCACGGTAGGCGCCGTGCCGATGAGATTGAGTTGGTATTCCCGCTCCAGCCGCTCCTGCACGATCTCCATGTGCAGCAGGCCGAGAAAGCCGCAGCGAAAACCAAAACCCAGCGCCTGCGAGGTCTCCGGCTCATAGTTCAGCGAGGCGTCGTTCAGCTTCAGCTTGCCCAGCGCCTCGCGTAGATCCACATAATCCTCCGGGTCGACCGGGAACAGGCCCGCGAACACCTGGGGTTGTACCGCCTTGAAACCTGCGAGCTCCTTCAGGGCCGGATTGTCCACGTGCGTCAGCGTGTCACCCACCGGCGCACCATTCACGTCCTTGATGCCGGCGATCACATAACCCACCTCGCCCGCCTGCAGCCCCTCTGTCTCCTTGCGTTTAGGTTTGAAGACACCCACCTTCTCCACCTGAAACGCGCGCCCGGTTGACATCACCCTGATCTTGTCCTTGGGCGTGATGCGTCCCTGCATCACCCGCACCAGCGAGATGACGCCGACAAAATTGTCAAACCAGGAGTCAATAATAAGCGCCTGTAACGGCGCATCGGCATCGCCATCGGGAGCAGGCACCAGCTGAATCAACTGCTCCAGCACCTCTCTGACACCGAGACCGGTCTTGGCGCTCACACGCAACGCATCCTCGGCCTCGATGCCTATGATTTCCTCGATTTCGCTGATCACCCGTTCAGGTTCCGCCGTAGGCAGATCGACCTTGTTCAGCACGGGCACAACCGTCACTCCCTGCTCGAGCGCGGTATAGCAGTTGGCCACGCTCTGCGCACCCACCCCCTGCGCCGCATCCACCACCAGCAGCGCGCCCTCGCATGCCGCAAGCGAGCGAGATACCTCATAGGAAAAATCGACGTGGCCGGGTGTATCAATCAGATTTAACAGGTAGGTCTCGCCATTGTCGGCCTTGTAATTAAGTGACACGCACTGCGCCTTGATGGTGATACCGCGCTCGCGCTCGATATCCATGGAATCCAGCACCTGCGCCGACATCTCACGCGCCGTCAGGCCACCACAGAGTTCTATGAAGCGATCCGCAAGCGTGGATTTGCCATGGTCGATGTGAGCAATAATGGAAAAATTACGGATATGCGAGATAGCGACCACAGTCCAAACCCTTGTTGCAATGGGAAATTATACCTTAAACCACCCTTGACGGCGCGGGAAATCAGCTTGATTTCATGGCGTGTGGCCCTGTTGCGCCTGACAGACCGCCCTATATGCGTGCTGCTCCTGAGGCGTACCCCTACAATAATTGAAAAGCCCGTAGAGGGTGCAATAAGCAGGGCGCACACCCTTATAGCCGCCAAGACACATGCGGCGCAATGCCCTCTGGTTATTGCGCCCTACCGGGCTGACAAGACGTTAGCCCGGATAGCATGACGTGAGACCGGAATGTTATGCCCCATATGACACCAGCCACATTACTGGTATCGCAGCGCGTCAATGGGTTTCAGGCGGGCGGCCTTGTTGGCGGGATAAAAACCGAAGAAGACGCCCACGCCGGCGGCGGCGAGGAAGGCCATCAGCACGGAGCCCAAGGTGATGACCACGGCGGCCCCGGTGATTTTGTTGACCAGCGTCGCACCACCGATGCCCAGCACCACGCCCACCAGACAGCCCACGACGGAAATGATGATGGCCTCGAGCAGGAACTGCAGCAGGATGTCGCGCTGGCGTGCGCCGACGGCCATGCGGATACCGATCTCGCGGGTGCGCTCGGTGACGGACACCAGCATGATGTTCATGATGCCGATGCCGCCGACGACGAGTGAGATGGAGGCGATCGCGCCCAGCATGAGCGCCATGATGCGGGCGGTTTCCGCCGCGGTGTTGGCAACCGCAGTGAGATTTCTCACGGTGAAATCGCTGTCCGCGCTTTCCTGCAGACGGTGGCGCTGGCGCAGCAACTGGTTGATGGCGCGCTCCGTGCCCGCCATGGTCTCCGGCGCAGTGGCCTGCACCATGATGAAGCGTACGGTGCCATGAAACTGGGTACCGAAAAGTTTTCGTTGCGCGGTGGTCACCGGAACGAGAATGGTATCGTCCTGGTCGCGTCCGTCCAGGCTCTGTCCCTTCGCCGCGAGCAGCCCGATGACGAGGTACGGGCTCTGCTTGATGCGTATCGTCTTGCCGACCGGCTCCTCTTCGCCAAACAGATTCCTGGCGACGGTCTGCCCGATCAGCGCCACGCGCGTGGCCGAGCGCACGTCGGAGTCGGTGAAGGGATATCCGGCGGCGAGGCGCCAGGCGCGCACCTCCAGATAACCCGGTGTCGTGCCGATCACCTGCGTACCCCAGTTGTTTTGCCCGTACACGACCTGCGCGCCACCAGACACGGTGGGCGCGACCGCCGCGATGGTGGGCAGTTCTGCGATGGCCTGCGCATCACCCAGGGTCAGGGTGGGCGAGGCGCCGCTGCCCAGCCGCACGCCGCCCGCGGTCGTGGAGCCCGACAGGATGATGAACAGGTTGCTGCCCATCGAGGCGATGGACTGATCGACTTGAAACTGCGCGCCGCGGCCGATGGCCAGCATGAGAATCACTGCGCCGACGCCGATCACCATGCCGAGCATGGTGAGAAACGTGCGCAGCCGGTTCGCGCCCATCGCATGCCACGCCTCGGCCAGCATCGGGCCGATCATGCAGGCGCCTCTTCAAGATGGGTCACGGCGCCGTCATGCACCACGCGGCCGTCAACAAACCGCACCAGACGTTTGGCATAGGCCGCGATGTCGTGTTCGTGGGTGACCAGCACGATGGTGATGCCGTTCTCTTTGTTGAGCCGCGTGAAGAGACTCATGATCTCGCGGCCGGTCGTCGTGTCGAGATTTCCGGTCGGCTCGTCCGCCAGGATGAGCTGCGGACGGTTAACCAGTGCGCGGGCAATCGCCGCGCGCTGCTGCTGCCCGCCGGAAATCTGGTTGGACATGGAATTCCCGTAGCCCTTCAGGCCTACTTTTTCAAGCATCTCAAGGGCCGGCGCAGTCTGCGCGGTTTTCGTGACGCCACGGTAGACCAGCGGCAGCGCCACGTTATCTTCCAGGTTGGCGCGCGGCAGCAGGTTGAAACCCTGGAACACGAAGCCGATCACCTCATTCCTGAGATGCGCCAACTGGTCGGCGTCCAGCGTGCCGACGTCCTGGCCGTTGAGCACATAGCTGCCGCTGGTGGGGACATCCAGGCATCCGAGGATGTTCATGAAGGTGGACTTGCCCGATCCGGACGGGCCCATCACGGCGACAAATTCGCCGGGGGCAATGGTGAGGCTGACGTCTTTGAGCACCGGCACGGCGCCCGCTGCGGTCTCATACTGCTTGCACAGCCTTGCTACACGGATAACGGGTTCGCTTCCCATCAGAACATGCGCATTCTGAAACTGCCCGTGCCCTGGTTGTCACCGCTGCTGAGTTGTGTATCTTCCATCACCACCTGGTCTCCGGTCTTGAGTGCACCGGAAAGCACTTCGGTGGAGCGGTTGTCGGTGATGCCGATGGCGAGGGTGACGGGCTTGAGATGATTATTTTCCAGCACATAAACGGTGCCCGTGCCGGCTTCGCGCTTGTCGTCCTTGCCTTTGCGCCTCTCGCCCTTGGCAGCGGCGTCCTGCGGCTTGAAGCGCAGCGCCGCGTTCGGCACCAGCAGTACATTGTTGCGGCTCGCCACGATGATGTTGACGTAGGCGGTCATGCCCGGCAATAGTATCTGCTCCGGATTGTCCACCGCCACGACCACGTTATAGGTCACCACATTCTGCTCCGTGGTGGGATTGAGCCGCACCTGCCTGACGTTGCCGCCAAAAGTGCGGTCGGGAAAGGCATCCACCGTGAACTTCACCGCCTGCCCCTCCCTGATATTGCCGATATCGGCTTCGGCAAAGCTGGAGTCGATCTGCATCTGGCGCAGGTCTTGCGCTATCTTGAACAGGGTGGGCGTCTGGAAGCTGGCCGCCACGGTCTGGCCGATGTCCACCTCGCGCGCTACCACTACTCCCGACACCGGCGAGCGGATGACATTGTAGCCCAGATTGGTGCGGTCTTTTTCAAGCTGCGCCTGTGCCAGCGCGCGCTGGGCGCGGGCCGATTGCAACGCCTGCACCGCCTGATCCAGCTCCTGTTTCGAGACATACTCCTGTGCGTACAGGCTGCGGCTTCTGGCTTCGTTCGCCAAGGCAAGATCGAGCGCGGCCTGCGCGTTGCGCACATTGGCCTCGCTCTGCTTCACTTGCGCCTGAAACAAGGCGTCGTCGAGCTCCATCAACACCTGCCCCTGCTGCACCTGGTCGTTGAAATCGGCGTAGAGCTTCTTCACCGTGCCCGATACCTGCGTGCCAACGCTGACCAGCACGACGGGATTCAAGGTGCCATTGGCCGACACGGTCTGGGTGATGTCGCCCGACTCGACGGCCTCGGTTTTGTAGCGCTCCCCGCTGGCGGACGGTTGCAGTGTCTGCCACAGGTAAAATCCGCCCGCCGCCGCCGCGAACAGCGCCAGCAGAGTCGGTTTGTTCCATTTGCCTTTTTGTGTCTGCATTCGGTATGTGTTGCGTCGAGGAGTGCGGTTATTGAACAGGCAGGGCGGCAGCGCCTACGCTGGCCAGCTCCAGTTGACCCATGGACTGCGCCAGCGTGGCCTTGGCGATATGCCAGTTATACAGGCTCTGGACGTTCTGCTGGCGCGCACTCGCCAGCGCGCTTTGTGCATTCAGCGCATCGAGAATATTGCCGACGCCTTCCTTGTAGCGGCCCAGCGCGACACGCTCCGACTGCGCCGCGCTCGCCAGCAAATCGGCGCTGGTTTGCAGCGCCCGGGTTTCGGTGATCAGATCCTGATACGCCCGCCATACGTCGAGGGCCACCTGCTGGCTCAGGCGGTCGCGCTGCGCCACGCGTGCTTCAACCTGGGCACGTGCGGACTGGGTGCGGTAGGTAGTGTTGTAGCCGGTAAACAGCGGAATGCTGAGCGTGATGCCCGCCGCGCTGCTGTTGAGCGGGTCGGCGCCGGACGCATCGGTGCGATTGAGATTGCTGCTGAACGAAAGGCTCGGCTTGCCGGACGCCTGCACCACCGCGACGTTGGCCTCGGCGGCCTTGATTTGCGCCTCTGCTGCCGCGAGATCAGGCCGATGGCGGCGCGCGGTTTCGATCAGGCGGGCGACGTCGGCCTCGAACTGCACATCCGGTGCCTGCGCACGTGGCGGTGTAATGACCGGCGTGTGGTTTGCATCCAGCCCCATGACGTTGGCGAGCACGCCCTGCGCGTTGCTGGCGTTACCCTCGGCGCGCACCCGGTTCAGCGCTGCCTGTGAATAGGCGGTCTGCGCCTGCAACTTGTCCGCCGGCGTGGCGGCGCCCGCGCTGTAACGCGCGGCGGCGGCATTAAAACTTTCCCGGCTCGACTGCTCCGCCTCGCGGGCCGAATTCACCGCGGCCTGGGTGGCAAACAGCTGGTAATAGGCCTGCACGGCGGCGAGAAACACCGACTGCAGGGTGGCGTCTTGCGTGGCGTTGGTGGCGGCCAGCACCTGTTTGGCATTTTCCAGCGCGGCATCACGGCCACCGAAATCGTACAACAAATAGGTGAGCGTCACACCGACGCTGTTCTGGGTGCTGGTCGTGTTGCCGGTGTCGTTGTGGCTGAGTGACCCGCTGGCGTCGATGGATGGCAGAAAGGCCGACTCGCCGATACCGACCTGCGCCGCCTGCGCCCGGGCATTCGCCCATGCCTCGCGCGTCTGCGGGTTGTTGCACAGCGCCCGCTCGACAACGTCTGGCAACGTCAGCGGCGCGCCGTTTGTCGCATCAAAGTTGCACGGCTGTATTACGTGAGGTGTATTGATGCTGGTGGCCGGGGAAGGAGCGGCAAGCACCTGGGTTGCAAAGGGGTCTTCTGCAGTGTCCGCCCGTGTGAACGCCGGGCCGGCCAGCAGCGCCACGGCGAGCACTGACCAGAACCAGTACGCCAGCCGCGCCTTCACGCGTTCGGCCTGCATGCCTGGTGTATGCATTGATCTGAAGACAGGCACCTGAAGAAATCGTCCATCTGAGTGTAGACAGCACCATCCTCCCCCGTGCAGCACGGGGGAGGATTTATTTTTCCGGATTGGCCTGTTCCCTGACGATCAGGGCCCGCGGCACTACGCCCTCGGCAGCGAGAGGATGAAGTCCACCAGTTTCTCGATGTCAGCGTCACTCACGCGCGGCGAGTAGGCCGGCATCACGCCCATCTGCCAGCGGCCCGAACCGCCTGAATGCACCCACTTGATAAGACTGTCGCGTGCGCCAGCATCGCCTTTGTACTGCTTGCCGACCTCACTCCAGGCCGGGCCGACACGCTTCTGTTCCATATGGTGGCAGGCGAAACAGCCGTTCTGTTTGCCGAGCGCGGTGCCTGCCGCCATGTCCAGCGCTGCACCTGCTGACGCCGGGGCAGGCTCAGATGGTGCCGCAGAGGGTTCCGGAACCGACGTTGCCACTGCTGCCTCAGGCGCGAGAACTGGCTCTGGCTCTGGCTCTGGCGCAGGCGCAGGCGCCGTCATCGTAACAGGCGCGGGGGGGGCCGGGGTTGCGGGTGCCTCTCCTTGCTGCGTCGGTGTAATCGTGGTCGATTCCTCTTTGCCACACCCGCCCAGCGCCAATGCCAATACACCGAACATAAGAATGATTCGCGTCATACCCAACCTCCCTTCTTCAAGGAACAAAATACTAAATAGCCCAAACGTATCGCCACGCGCCCGAATACCGGCGGATGCAAAATTCTAACAGATTTGGCCTGTAGCTTCAGCCCGCCGTCTTTTTTGTGTCCGTCTTGCCCACCTCGACAGGCGCAATGACGGGCTCTTTCCACGGGCCTTTGATGGTGTATTGATACGCAGCAATGTCCTTGAGGCCCGGCAACAGCTTGTTGGCCAGAAAGAATGACAGGCCCACTATCGGCCCGCCCGCAAGGCCTGCGCCCACGGACAACCCTTCGCTGATCTCGGGCTGAACCGTAACCACCTGATCATAGTCCTTGGCCGCCAGACCCGTACGCCCGGTCACCGTGACCTTGGCCGCGGGGCCCTCCATGACGAGATTGTTGGTATAGGCATTACCGTTCTCCAGCACAAAACTGCCCTCGATGCGGTCAAAGCTGAATCCCTTGGAGAACAGGTCGCTGAAGTCGAGCGTCAACCTGCGTGGCAACGCCTGCAGGCTCAGCAAGCCAAACACCCTCCCGGCGCCGGGGTCTACATCGAGCAGGCGGCCTTTGGTTGCCCGCAGATCCATCTCTCCATTCAGGTGTTCGAGCGCGAAATCCGCAGGGGAACCCGGCCAGCTCGCGCTGAGATCAAACTGACTCTTGCCTCCGGAGACCGGTGCATCGTAGTCGAAGGCGGTAAGCATTTTCCCCATGTCATCCGCGCGGGCCTTGGCCGTAAAGCGCGACATGAGCCCCTCCTGCTCCATCACCCAGTCTCCCTGCCCGTTGATCTGGAAATCCGGTGATGCGAGACTCACGCTGTCGATGCGCAACCCGAGACTGCGCCTGGCAGCCTCAAGATGCAACTGACCGAGGTCGGCATCGCCATATTTGAAATTTGCCACATCGACCCGCAATGCCGGCCACTGGCGTGGATCAGCACCCTTGGTCGCACCACCTTCTGCTATCTTGCCGAGATGCAGGCGCTCCAGCTTCATCACCAGCATGGCCTCTTTCTCGCGCGTCAGACGCAGGCTGCCCGCCAGCGCCGTACTACCGACATTCGCCTCCCAAGCCTGGGCTGTCTGTGACGCGCGCAGCTGGATATCGCTGAAATGCTGGCCGTACACTTCCAGCGCACCCACCTGTATGTCAACGGCATTGAGCTTGCCCGTCAAGCTGCCCGCACGGCTGGCTCCCCCGTCGAGAAATTGCAGCCACTCTGTCAGCGCAAACCGCTCAACTTCACCACTGACACGCAGCCCCTGTGGCGGCAGGGTCGCCTTGGCCACACCAAAATACAGCTCGCCACGCGCCAATTCCCACGCCTTGTTGACACGCGCAAACTCGAATGTGCCATTCCTGCCATTACCGTAATGCAGGTTGATGCGTCTGTTCTGTGGCGTTGAGGCCAGCGCACTTTCGATCATGAATGACACTGCCTCAGCCTCGGGCTTGCCGAGCGGATCAGGCAGCTTCAGCGCCATACCCCGCAGCGAAGATACCAGTCGCCACTCGCTGTCAAAAGAGGCATTACCATCGTCAGATGCCTTCAGATACAGAGTCCCAACCCAGTCAGTTGAACCGCTGAGCCAGTCCAGCGTGCGCGCCTGCATGTCTGGTGCAACCTGCTGCAGTTGCCGCACAATACCGGCAACATCGGTCTTGCCGCGCGCCTCGATCGCCAGTAACTGGCTGGCGCGGCCTGCCACAGTCGGCACCTCCGTCCGCAGCGCAAGCTTCACCTTCTGGCCGTACAGATTGGCGTCAATATTATTGCCGCTGAGATGGTAGTCGCTGTTGAAGCTGAGCGTGCCGTTGATGTGCGTGAGTTCGACATCTCGCTCCCGCGGCTTATCTGCGTAGCGCAGGGCTCCCTCCTTGAAGGTCAACCCACCCTTGATCTGGTTGGGCTGAAGGGAAAGCGGTATCAACAACTCCAGATCGAGCGTGGTTTCACCACGCGCACTCACGCCCGCCACGTAGCCTGCCACTGTATTCTTGAGCGGGCTTTCGCGCAGCAGGCGCAGCACATCGGGCGCAGCACCACGCGCTGCGCCCTGCACGGTGAGCAGCGGCTCTTCCAGCGTCATATCAGGAATTTTGGCGCTTACTTTCTTTACTTCGGAGTCGAGTATTTTCCCGGAGGCAACATTAACCTCCAGACTGCGACCGCGAATTATCACTTCGCCTTCGATATCACCCAACCATGGCCAGCCCGGCTCATAGTCGAGCACCGCGCCACTCAGCGCCATGCGCGCCTCGGCCACCCCGCTGCCACCTTCAAACGGAAAATCGCTGAGCCGCCCGCGCACAACCGCGCTGCCTGAGTTGATACGGCCTGTCACCAGCGCACGCGCGAGCCAGCTGCGCGCCTGCTCGGGTAATGCATCCGGCAGATAGTCCGGCAGGCGCCCGATATTGGGGCTGGCAAAATCAGACTGCAGATTGATGCTGGGTGACGAGCCGTCGTGGGGCCACTCTATCACACCGCTGGCATGCACACGCAGGTCATCGTTATTGAGCTCCACATCCCTGAATCCGGCACGCCAGCCCTGATCGGTACGCACCCAGCCCAGCATGCCGGTTGCATGTTTGATTACCACCGGCTTGCGCAGATGGTCGAACACAACCTGGCCCTGCTGTGTGTCGATCTTGAGACTGCCGGAGTCTGTATCACACTCCAAAATACCACTGACGTTATCGAGTCCGGGCAAGGACTGAAAGGCATGCGTACGTACACTCTCGACCCGTGCCCTGAGATAAAAATTCTCGGGACTGCCGCCGGACGACTGTGGCGCAAAGCGCACACGCACATCATGCAATACACCCTGCGGCTGCATGCGGGTAAGTGGCGCTCGCAGCACTTCCTCTGCTGTATCGGTCGCCAATAGCAGCGCGGCAGCATCTTCGATGCGCCACTCGCTCGCTCGCGCATCCAGCACCGGTGCGCCGTCCGCTGCTCTGGATGACACAATCGCCAAACGTATTGCAGGTGCAGCCCTGTCACGCTCTATCACGAAATTCTCAGCCGCAAGGGCCCAGCCATACGTTTCGCGCTGCCACTGCAACTGTGTGCTCACCCGGCGTATCTCCAGCACTGGCTTGTCCGCCACTGCCAGGCGCACACTGCGCGCAACAGCCTCACCCTCCAGTCGCTGCAGGCGTGCATCGCTCCACTCGCCCCAAAGCATGAAATCAATAATCCCTTGTGGCACCACCATGCCCGCCCACTGCAGCAACTCCTGCGCCTGCACCAGATCGACATCCTTCGATTGCAGATACACCTTGCCGCCCAAGCTGGCAGGGGTGGCAAGGTCGCCGCCGAAATCAAGTGCGAGCATCACATATCCGGGTTGTGCGCCGGGCAAATCAAGTTCGCCGGTCAGCTGATGCCGCTGACCATCAGTCCGGAGCAGAAAACTCACGTCACTGAAGCGCCGCCGCGCCTTGCCGGTCTCCTGATCTGTCCAGTCTATCCGGCTGTGCCGGACCTCAAGCCGCCCCTGCCGCAATAACCACTGCACGAACGCGTCGCCTGACAGGTCCCCGTCTTCAAACCCTTCCAGCACGATGTGTCCTTGAGGCGTACGAATGAGCGATAGATCCACTCCTACCAGCACCAGATGGCTAGGCTCAATGCGTCGGTGACGCAGATAACTCAGGGGGTCAACTCGCAGCAGTGTATTGCCTAACCGCAACAGCACACGTTCGCCCTGCGTGGTGTATACGCGTACATCCGTCAATTTGATCAGCGGCAGCCACCCTGACCAGTCCGCCTCGACCCCCCCTATCTTTACCGGCTGGCCAACGGAAACACTGGCCCATGCCTCAATGTCGCCGCGAAACTCCCCCAGCATGGGCGACAACAAACGGACTGCTCCAAGCATCACCCCGGCCATGATGATGATGACAGCAGTCGCGCCGATGGCCATCTTCCAGGTGTGCCGCAGCGTGATATGACTTGCCGCCAACAACTGGTGCAGCACGGCGTGTAACCTGTAGCGAAGGGTGCGCATTATATGCCTCAGGTCAGCACCACGTCGTACTGTTCCTGGGTGTACTGCGTCTCAAGCTGAAGCCGGATCGGCTTGCCGATGAACTCCCCCAACTCCGCCAGTCCGGTGGACTCCTCATCCAGCAGCAGGCCTACTACTTCCTGCGAGGCCATAACCAGAAAACGCTGTGCCTCAAACTGGCGCGCCTCACGCAGGATTTCACGGAATATTTCATAACACACGGTCTCGGCGGTCTTGAGCGACCCCCTCCCCTGGCAGGCTGGGCAGGGCTCGCACAACACATGCTCCAGGCTTTCGCGCGTGCGCTTGCGCGTCATCTCCACCAGCCCCAGCGCGGACACTTCTGAGATGTGGGTCTTGGCATGATCGCGCTCCAGCGCCTTGTTCAGAGCGCGCAACACCTGACGTCGGTGGTCAGGATCTATCATGTCGATAAAGTCGAGGATAATGATGCCACCCAGATTGCGGAGACGGAGCTGGCGGGCGATGGTCTGCGCCGCCTCCAGGTTGGTCTTGAAAATGGTTTCCTCCAGATTACGATGACCCACGAAGGCGCCGGTGTTGACATCAATTGTTGTCATCGCCTCGGTCTGGTCAAACATGAGATATCCACCCGACTTCAGCTGCACCTTGCGCTCCAGCGCCTTCTGGATCTCATCTTCCACGCTATAGAGGTCAAAGATCGGGCGCTCACCCGGGTAATGCTCAATGCGCTCCACGATCTGGGGGATGAATTCCTGTGCAAACTGGAGCACCCGCTGATAGGTTTCGCGTGAATCAATGCGCACCTTTTCAACCTCCACCTCGACCAGATCGCGCATGGTACGCATCACCAGCGGCAAGTCTTCATGAATCAGCGGCCCCCCTTCCTTGCTGCGTGCACGCTCATCGATCGAAGTCCACAATCTGTGCAAAAACGCCATGTCAGCACGTAACTCCTCCGCACTTACCCCCTCCGTTACCGTGCGGATGATGTAGCCGCCACCCGCCGCAGGCGGTATATTTTCCTTGAGAATATCCTTCAGGCGTTGCCGTTCGGCAGGGTCTTCGATCCGCTGCGACACTCCGATGTGCGTCGTGTTGGGCATGAACACGAGATAACGTGAGGCGATGGATATCTGGGTCGTGAGGCGCGCACCCTTGCTGCCCAGCGGATCTTTCACCACCTGTACCAGCAACTCCTGGCCATCTCGCAACAGCGAGGCAATTGGCTCGCTGGTTTTTTTCTCATCCAGATCATCGCCATTGGCGGCGGGGAGAATATCCGAGGCATGCAGGAACGCCGTGCGCTCCAGCCCGACATCCACGAAAGCCGCCTGCATACCGGGCAATACGCGGCTCACCCGGCCCTTGTATATGTTACCGACCAGCCCCCGCTTGTGCGCGCGCTCGACAAAAATATCCTGCAACACGCCGTTTTCCACCACGGCAACACGCGTTTCACGGGGGGTAACATTGATTAAAATTTCGCGGCTCATGGCTGGCACGTCATCAGCGATAACGTCATCGACAGGAAAATGCAGCCCGCCCACCTGCGGTGGGCCTGGCCACGCAGGCCAGGCAATTACGGCAATCACTGTAGTCGAGCATCAACGCGAGCACAACAGCATCTGCCATGGTATAGCTCCAGATCTCCCGCTGCCTCATCAGGTTATACCTTAAAGTAATGCGCACAAGCGACGGCGCCAACGGCAATTTTTCCCCACCGAATAACACAAGCTTAACAGAACAGGCCCAGCGTGGGTACGCTTGTGGCTAACCCCCGCACCGGCATCATCGACGCAATAACACCGTGTTATAGAAACAGAATTTACCCCCTGCACGCCCGCCACCCGTGCCTGCTATCGTCATCCGGCGACAGTTCCTATAAAGTAAGTGGAAAATGCGCATACGTTCACTGACTCTTATCCTTTTATGCGTGCTGCTGGCCGGTACTGGCGCGTATTATTTTCTGTCCCTGCCCGTCACTGTCACCGTCGCACAGCCCCTGCGCGGCCCGGCGGTGGAGGCGGTGTACGCCACCGGCAATGTCGAACCGGTGCGTTGGGCCAAGGTGGGGCCGAAAGGCACGGCACGCATCGAGCAGATACTGGCGCGCGAAGGCGTGCAGGTTACCCACGGCCAGGTGCTCGCGCGCCTGAACGATGTGGAGGCGCGCGCGCGCGTGGCTCAGCTGTCTGCACAGGAGCGCCTGCTGCAAGGCGAAGTAAAACGCCTCACGCCGCTACTGGCAAAAGGCTACGTCGGCAAACAGGCCTATGACCGCACCGTGAGTGATCATACACAGGCGCAAGCCAGCCTTGCTGCCGCGCAGCAGGTGGTCAACGACCTCAGCCTGCGCGCGCCGATGGACGGCATCGTGTTGCGCCAGGACGGCGAGCCCGGCGAAACCGTCACCAGCACACAAGTCTTGTTCTGGGTGGGCGAAACCAGCCCACTGCGCATCACCGCCGAAGTGGACGAAGAAGACATTCCGCGCGTAAAAACCGGCCAGCGCGTGGTCATCAAGGCCGACGCCTTCCCCGGCGCTACGCCGGAAGGCACAGTCGGCGACATCACGCCCATGGGCGATCCCATCAACAAAAGCTATCGCGTGCGCATCAGTCTGCCTGCCGACACGCGCCTCAAAATTGGCATGACCACCGAGGTCAACATCATCGTGCGGGAAACCCCGCAGGCCCTGCTGGTACCCGTCGATGCCGTCGCAAACGGCAAGTCATGGCGGGTACGCGACGGCAAGGCAACCCCGGTCGCAGTGACCACGGGTGCGCTCGATGAAAAGCGCATCGAAATCGTCACCGGCCTCAGCGAGCAGGATGCAGTCATCATCGCTCCGCCGCCGGGGCTGAAAGCGGGTGACAAAGTACGCACCCAGGCATCATCCGCCCCCTGATTTGCCGCAACAGCATTTGGCGCAAAAGACACATTGTCAGAGGTACCCATGTGGCTGCCCGTTGAAATAGCGCTTACCCATCTGCGTAACCGCAAACGCCAGACCCTGGTGTCGGTGCTGGGGGTGGCGATGGGGGTGGGATTTTTCATCGCCATGGCCGCCTTGATGCAGGGTTTTCACGTCTACTTCATCTCCAAGGTCATCGACGTGTGGCCACACGTCACCATCAAGGATGAATACCGCAACGCGCCGCCGCAACCGGTGCAGCGTTTATTCGGCAATGGTGTAGTGACATTGCACGGGCTGAAACCGCGCGAAGAATTGCGCGGCATCAAGGATGCCGACACCGTGCTCGCCGAACTCAACCGGCGCAGCGATCTCGCCGCCGCACCTACCCTGCGCGGGCAGGTCTTTCTGCGCTATGGCTCCAAGGATGTCTCCGCCACCCTGGTCGGCATTGAGATAGAATACGAGCGGCGCGTCAGCCAGCTGGAAAAAGACCTCATCGCCGGCAGCCTTAACGCCCTGCACACAGCTGCCAACGGCATCATCCTCGGCGACGGCGTGGCGAAAAAGATCGGTGCAGAGTTAAACGACACCTTGTCGGTCATCTCACCTGCAGGCGTCATCCTCAAAATGAAAGTGGTCGGCATCTTCCGCACCGGCATCACACCCATAGATAATTTCGAATCCTATGCACTGTTGAAGAAGGCGCAAATCCTGCAAGACCGCCCCAACGTCATCAACCAGATACGCATCCGCCTGAACGACGTCAATCAGGCGCGCAGCATCGCCAGCAGCATCGAGGCCCGCCTCGACTACCGCACCGAGTCGTGGGAGGAGACCTACGAAAACATCCTCGGCATCTTTGTCATCCAGAACGGCATCATGTACTCCACCGTGGGCGCCATCCTCATCGTCGCGGCATTCGGTATCTTCAACATCATCTCCACCGTCATCCATGAAAAAACCCGCGACATCGGCATCCTCAAATCCATCGGCTTCGAGGAGCGCGACATCCGCCGCATCTTCCTCATCGAAGGACTGCTGGTGGGGCTGATCGGTACCCTGCTCGGCTGGGCGCTGGGCTATGGGCTCACGCGCCTGCTCGGCACGATACGCTTCCACATTGAGGGCTTCGTCACTGCCCAGGGTTTCATCCTGTATTACAGCATCACCCACTACCTCATCGCCGGGGGCTTTGCCATCCTCTCTGCCGCCTTTGCTGCCTGGCTGCCCGCACGCAAGGCGGCGCACCTCAATCCGGTGGACATCATCCGGGGCGCCGCATGACGCCCCTGCTCGAAACGCACGGCGTCACCCGCATACTGCCCGGCCCGCTGCCAGTCACGCTGGTGCGCGACATCAACCTCACCGTATACCCCGGTGAATTCATCGCCATCACCGGGCCCTCGGGCTCCGGCAAATCGTCACTGCTCTACCTGCTCGGCCTGCTCGACGTGCCGACCCACGGCTCCGTCTACCTCGAAGGCCGCGAGACCTCCCAACTTAGCCGCAGCGAACTCGCCGCATTGCGGCTGCAAAAGCTCGGCTTTGTATTCCAGTTTCATTTTCTGCTGCCGGAGTTTTCCGTACTGGAAAACGTCATGCTGCCGATGCGCAAACTCGGTACGCGTAGCGAACCCCAGATGCGCGCCCGCGCCACCGAGATACTCGATGAACTGGGACTGACCCCGGAAATCAAACGCCGGCCCGACCAGATCTCCGGCGGTCAGCGCCAGCGCGTGGCCATTGCCCGCGCGCTCGCCAACGACCCGCTCATCATTCTCGCCGACGAACCCACCGGCAACCTCGACACCAAAAACGGCCACATCGTGTTTGACATTTTCAAACGACTGGTAGACGAAAACCGTCAGACCGTGATTACCGTCACCCACGACGCCCAACTCTCCGCCCTCACCCAGCGGCAGATTCATCTGGTGGACGGCAGTATTGTGGGTGCAGAGAGCAGCCAGTAACTGTTTGACGGCGGCACTGGTGAGGCGTAGTTTTTCAAACATTGAAACGGCTCAAATAGTCGCCCCATCAGGGGCCTACCTCTAGTTAGGTACCACAGACATCCTCATGCAATTCTTTTTTGCGGGGTTCTGGTTGACAGCGTGCAACTAAAGCCACTCGCACAGAAGATTGACAAGATTATCTCAGGCCATGGCGTCCCGCCTGACGAGGAGATTAAGTGGTCCCCTCGCAAGGGAAGCTGGATATACGAGAACTTGAAGTGATGAAGCTCGCGCAAGCTGTTACACCTCGATCCTCAGAACTGCAAATGAAACTGGCTGCAAGTCAGTTGTCGCTCTGTGTGACTACGCGATGCGAAATATAAAACCAGAATGGGGCTTCGAGCGTTGCGTCACTTACGCGCTCGAACGTGTTTCCACTCACCTGGCCAAGACATCAAATGAAGCCGTAATCATTGCCGACCGCCCAAGCGGCGGTCACAAGGAGGCAGATGAATTCTTGGCTGCGTTCGTTTAGCATCTTTCTAGCGATCGTAATCATATGTTAGAGAAAACATTTTCTATCAATATGCTGACGGCACAATCCCGCATGGTGAGGCATCTGCAGTTGGCCGACTTGGTTGTCTCAATTACTGCAGCTATGTTTGCCGGACAGACCAAATGGGCATCTCAGTATTTCGAGCTCATCAAAGGCACGTTCATACGTAATGCCCTCGGTTACATCGGTGGCACAGGGGTCAAAGTGTATCCCGACGAACTGATCAACTTGTATTACTGGGTTCTTGGGGAGAAGCAATTTTCGAAGGCTGGCAGGGGGCTGCGTGGCCCATACCTGACAAAAATAAGCGCTTTTGCTCCAATGACGGCACCTTGCAAATCGATAAGATCAGACTCGATTAATTTTTATTCCTCTGCACCCAGAAAATCAGGCATTGCGTTACATATGTTGTACCCACCACAAAAAAGGAGGCCACAATGCTGACTCATGACAAGAAAATTCAGTTATCACTGCTGTCGCTTCGGCTCACCGTCTTTCTGGTGATGCTGATGTGGACCATCGATAAATTCCTTAATCCGGCACACGCCGCCAGTGTCTACGAGACCTTCTACTTTATGCCAGGTCTGGACTCTACTGTGATCTATGCAATCGGGGCACTGGAGCTTGTACTGTTGCTGCTGTTTCTAATCGGCTACCAGAAGTTCTACACTTACGGTGCGGTGCTGGTACTGCATGCCGTGTCTACCTTGTCGTCCTTCGGCATGTATCTGGCGCCGTTTGAAGGCCCGAACCTGTTGTTCTTTGCAGCCTGGCCGATGCTGGCGGCCTGTTTCACACTGTTCCTGCTACGTGACCACGATACCCTGTGGAGCACCCACTAACTCCACACCACACGCAGATCGGTAGGGCGCAATACCCTTCGGTTATTGCGCCCTACGCCCCTGAAGATGACACAAAATCAGGAGCAGACTAGGACTAGTTTGGCACCTGATAATACTGGCAGGCCACCCTAAGAGGCAGCATCGATGCACGACAAGATCATTGTTTACCAGAAGCCCACCTGCGGCACATGCAAATCGACACTCGACCTGCTCAAGGAGAGTGGGGAAGAGTTTGAGGCTATTAATTACTACGAGGTGCCTTTGACGGAAGATCAACTGCGTGGGCTGCTTGTGAAGCTGGGGCTCACTGCGCGCGACATACTGCGCAGCGGTGAACCGCTGGCGCACAGCCTCGGGCTTGCGGAGCGGCAACTCTCTGATGATGAGCTGATAAAAATCATGGTGGCAAACCCGGATCTGATTCAGCGCCCGATTGTCGTGCGTGGCAATGAGGCGGTGCTATGCCGCCCGGCGGAGAACGTGAACAAGCTGCTGGCGGATTAAGTCTTGAGCCTTGTGCTGTAACGTTCGCGGAGCTTGCTGAGCTTGGGGCTGATTACCATCTGGCAGTAGGGCTGGCTGTCATTCCGGGCGTAATAGTCCTGGTGGTAGTCCTCGGCGCGGTAAAAGGCGCTGAAGGGTGCAAGCTCGGTAACCAGTGGCGCGCTCCAGATGCCTGCCGCGCCAATCTCCCGCATCACCTCTTCGGCCTCGGCCTGCTGCTGCGGCGTGTGATAAAAGATCACGGAGCGGTATTGCGTACCGGTGTCGGCGCCCTGCCGGTTGAGCGTGGTCGGGTCGTGGATGGCAAAGAAGATTTCCAGAATCTCTTTATACGAGATAACAGTTGCATCAAACGTGACCTGCACCACCTCCGCATGGCCGGTGCTGCCCTCGCACACTTCGCGGTAGGCCGGATTCTTCACCGTACCGCCGGCATAACCCGACTCCACTTTCTTCACGCCCTTGAGGCTGGCAAACACGGCCTCCAGACACCAAAAACAGCCGCCGCCTAGTGTTGCAATTTCAGTGTCCCCGGCCATACGCGCTATTCGTTCCTCAGCGGCGTCCTGCGCGCGAAGTCCTGCATGGTGTCGAGCTGGATGCGCTGGATTTCCAGCAGGCGCTGCCATTGACGCGTCATCAGCAAGTCCATCTTTCCGCTCAAGTGGCGTATCTCCAGCTCCGCCTTCAGGTTCACCTGATAGTCATGTTCCGCGTGCAGGCGATCTTTGGACTCCTGGCGGTTCTGGCTCATCATGATGATGGGCGCCTGTAGCGCTGCGATGCACGACAGCACGAGATTGAGCAGGATAAAGGGATAGGGGTCGAAGGGGCCGGACAACAAAAACCCGACGTTGAAGGCTATCCAGATTCCCATCACAGTGAGAAACGTAATGATGAAGCCCCAACTCCCGCCGAACTCGGCGACCTTGTCCGCAAGGCGCTCGCCCAGGGTGAGTTGCTGCTCAAATTCAAGATTAATATTTTTGGCCAGCACCTCGTGCTCGCGCAGGCTTTCCAGCACCTCGTGTTCGAGCGTGGAAAGCTCGCCCTTCTGCAACTCAAGCACGTCTTCCACATATTCGGTGCGGAAATGATTGAGGCAGTCGGAACAGATCAAGCCGTGCGCAGGCCATTCGGGGCGCTTGCGCAGGATGAGGTCCTCTACCGGGCCGTAGACCAGCTCACGGTTGACGGCCTCATCCTGCGGTTTCTGTTGCCCACAGATCGGGCAGGGGAACAGGCTGCTCTCGGCGAGCGGCACTATATGGCCTGCTTCAGAGCAGCTTGCCCATGCTGCAGGCGGAGATACGGCAACAGCCAGGGGGTGAGGCGCTGCTGTTCGGCCAAGTCCAGGTGACGAAATGACAGCACCACGCTACGGCAGTTCGCCGCGCCACAGCAACACGGGAAGCCTGCAAAGTCTTCCTCGTCTATCGCCGTACTGTAGTCCCAGGTGATTTCCTCGTCGCACGCAATGTCACGCAGCGCAACCAGCGCGAGTCCCTTGCCAAAACCGGCGTTCGGGTTGCAGCTGTGGTTGACATAGTCGTCGGCCTCACCTGAGGCGCCGAGATAGAGGTTATCGCCAATCTGGAGGTGGTAGTCATCGGGTGTGAACTGCCCGCGCTGTATCAGCGGACCGGTGAAGGTGAGTATCTCATCGCCCGCCGCAATCGCCGCTGCCGCAAACACACCCCTGCCATGCTGCGCACTGATTTTGACGCGTATTTTCATGGCCTCACCCTTCCAGCCAGTCGCGCGGCTTGAGGAAGACATCGTACAGCTTCGCCTCCTCCGTGCCAGGCGCAGGGTGCCAGTTGTAACGCCACTTTACCAGCGGCGGCAGCGACATCAGGATGGACTCTGTGCGTCCGCCAGACTGCAAGCCGAACAAGGTGCCACGATCATACACCAGGTTAAACTCCACATAACGCCCGCGCCGGTAGAGCTGAAAGTCGCGTTCGCGTTCGCCGTAGGCGATATTCTTGCGCCGCGCGACGATGGGCAGGTAAGCAGGCAACAGGTGGTCGCCCACGCTCTGCATGAAGCTGAAACAGCGCTCAAAGCCACCCTCATTGAGGTCATCATAGAACAACCCGCCGATGCCGCGCGGCTCATTGCGGTGCTTCAGAAAGAAATACTCGTCGCACCATTTCTTGTAGCGCGGGTACACATCGTCGCCGAACGGAAGACAGGCCGCCTCTGCGGTACGGTGCCAGTGTACGGCGTCTTCTTCAAAACCGTAATACGGCGTGAGATCGAAGCCGCCGCCGAACCACCACACCGGATCGGCGCCTTCTTTCTGCGCGATGAAGAAACGCACATTGCAGTGGGTGGTGGGTATGCAGGGGTTGCGCGGGTGAAACACCAGCGACACGCCCAGCGCCTGGAAGTCGCGCCCGGCCAGCTCGGGCCGGTGGGCGGTGGCCGACGGCGGCATCTTGTCGCCAAACACGTGTGAAAAACCGATGCCAGCCTGCTCAAATACCGCGCCTTCCGCCATTACGCGCGAGCGGCCCCCACCGCCCTCCGCACGCTGCCACAGGTCTTCCGTGAATGTACCGCTGCCGTCTTCCTGCTCCAGTGCGATGCAGATGCGATCCTGCAATGACAGCAAATAGGCTTTGACGGCTTGAATGTCGGGTGCGTGCATGGTCAATGAGCCTGATTCGAATACACGCATATTAGGTGTGCATGTCGCTCCCTGCAAGAAGGGTTTCCAGGGCGCCTCTGAAAATGATGGATTTTTCTTCAAGACAAGGCGCAGCGCCGTCGAGCAGCGCAGCATACACGCCAGTATGTGAGCAGCCCAAAAGCCATCAATTGGCGAAGCTGCAACAGTATTGGAGCAAAAGACACAATTTTAGAGGTGCCCTTCAGGCCCAGTCACCCCACAGGGTTTGCATCGCGGCAAGCGCGGCGGCGGGTACGGTCTCCGTACGCAGGATGCGCGGCCCCAGACGCACACCGGTAAAACCGGACTGTTTGGCATGCATCACTTCCAGATTACTCAGGCCGCCCTCAGGCCCGACCAGCAAAACGATGTCGCCCTGCGGCGGCGGCAACTGCCGCAGCGTGGCGTGTGCCAGCGGGTCGAGCACCAGCCTGACGTCTGCATTTACCGCAGCCAGCCAGTCGGAAAAGGTCTGCGGCGCCTCCACCACCGGCACCCGCACCCGCCCCGACTGCTCGCAGGCGGACGTCGCCACGCCCTGCCAGTGGGCGACCCGTTTGCCTTTGCGTTCATCCTGCAGCTTGACCGCGCAAAACTCGGTGATCAGCGGCACGATACGCGTTACACCCAGCTCCGCCGCCTTCTGCACCGCGTAGTCCATACGCTCCCCGCGCGAAATGGCCTGCGCCAGCGTAATGTGCAGCGGCGACTCGGTTGTGCGTGCCACAAATTCGCCTACCTGCACCACAGCGGTGGCACCCTGTACACCCTGCAGCGTGCACGGGTATTCGCCGTGCTGCTGGCCGACCGGCTCGCCGTTAAACAACAGCAGCGGATCACCCACCTCCAGACGCAGCACGCGCAGCACATGTTGCGCGGCCTGTTTGTCGAGCGTGACGATGGCGCCGCTGGCGAGTAGCGCGGGGAAATAAATACGCGGCAGGGTCACACCGCAAAACGCCTGAGATAAAAACGCCAGAGCAGGATGGCCAGCGCGGCGAGTACGGCGAACAGCGCCAACTGGTACAGAATGCCCAGCGGCATAAACAGCAAAATCAGGCCCGTCACGCCTGCCGCCACGCCCAGGCAGAGGAAAAACAGCCCCGGCGTGGCAAACTCCAGCAGCACCAGCACTGCTGCGACGATCCACCAATGCCAATACTCTATAGCCTCAAACGGCAACATGCGCCTCCTCCAGCCAACAGCCTGTTACGCGGCTTCCGAGTATAACCGGGATTGCGTAGAATAGGCCCATGCACACCGCGCTAAAACCACCCAAGCCACTGCTGCGTCACGCGGGCAAGGCCATTGCCGAGTTCGACATGATTCGCGACGGCGATCGCGTGCTGCTGGGTGTTTCCGGCGGCAAGGACTCACTGTCGCTGCTGCACATCCTGCTGCACCTGCAGAAATGCGCGCCGCTGCATTTTGATCTGGGCGTAGTGACGGTAGACCCGCAGGTGGAAGGCTTTGACCCTTCACCGCTCAAGCAGGTGATGAGCGATCTCAACCTGCCGTATTTTTACCGTGCCCAGCCCATCATGGAGCAGGCCAAACAGAACATGACCAACGATTCGTTCTGCGCCTACTGCTCGCGCATGAAGCGCGGCGTGATGTATGACGCGGCGCGCAAGAACGACTATAACGTGCTGGCGCTGGCGCAGCATCTCGACGACCTCGCCGAGACCTTTCTCATGTCGGCCTTTCACGGCGGTAAACTGCGCACCATGCAGGCGCACTACCTCAACGATGCCGGTGATGTGCGCGTGATCCGGCCGCTGGTCTATGCACGCGAACGGCAACTGCGGGACTTCGCCGCTGCCGCCCAGTTGCCGGTGATCCGCGATAATTGCCCGGCCTGCTTCAGCATGCCGATGCAGCGCCAGCATCTGAAAACGCTGCTGGGCACGGAGGAAAGCAGCAACAAAGGGCTGTTCAAGAGCCTGCTCTCCACCCTCAAGCCACTGATGGCACCCGCGCAATAACGCTGCCGTGAAATTAGTGACGGTGGCCAGGTTCGACCTCATGCCACTGGCGCACATCGCCAAGGGCAGCCTGGAGGCCGAGGGCATCCCCTGCCACATTGCCGACGAGCATCTGGTGCAGACCGACTGGCTGTACAGTATTGCGGTGGGTGGTATCAAGCTGCAGGTGGACGAGGAATTCGCTGAACGTGCGCTGGCCGTGCTCGCTACCGATCACTCCAGCGATCTCCCGGGCACAGAGGATGAACTGGAGGTTTAGTCGCTCGCACCTGCAGGCACGTTTTTTTGCAGGCGTTTGAGAAACACACCCATTTCCTTTGCCGCCTGCAGGTCGCCCCGACCCTCGGCCACACGTATCCCGCTGGCGTAGGCCGCCTGCGCCTCATCCACCCGCCCCACCGCCGCAAGGGCTTGCCCGTAGGCCTTCCACGCCGCCGAGTAGCTTGCATCCTGCGCCACGGCGCGCGCCAGATGTTCGCAGGCCCGCGCAAGGTTCCCCTGCTTGAAATGGGCGGTGCCCAGGCTATAGCGCAACAGGGCCGAGTCGTCACCCTTGGCCAGCATCGCCTCAAGGTTTTCGATCATGCCCATGGCGCCGTGATTACTTGCGCCAGAAGGCAGGCGTCAGCAACACCAGCAAGGTAAATATTTCCAGACGCCCGAGCAGCATGGCAAAGGACAGCATCCATTTCGCGGCCTCCGGCAACGCCGCATAATTGCTCGCAGGCCCGACCCCGTTCAAACCGGGCCCGAGATTGTTGATCGCTGCCGCCGTGGCGCTGAATGCCGTCACCATTTCTACGCCTTGGGCCGAAATGGCCAGCCCGATCAGACCAAAGCAGGCAAGGTAAGTGGCAAAAAACGCCGATATCGCCGCGACCGTGCGATCCGGCACCACCTTGCCGGAAAGCTTGAGCGGTACCAGCGCACTGGGGTGCATCAAGCGCCGTATCTCGCACAGGGTCTGCTTGAACAGCAGTACGGCGCGCACCACCTTGATGCCACCGGAGGTAGAACCGGCCGAGCCGCCCACGAAGGCCAGCACCATCAGCAATGCGCCCAGCACTGGCGGCCAGGCGCCGTAGTCGGCGCTGACGTAACCGGTAGTCGTTACCATCGACACCACCTGAAACACGGCATAGCGCAACGCCTGCCAGATGTCCGCATAGTAATGGCTCCAGGCGAGGTAGGCAGTCACCACAACAGTGGCCGCCACGAAGATGCCCATATGGACGCGGAACTCGGAATCCTGCCAATAGACGCGCAGGCTGCGGCCGCGCAGCACAAGAAAGTGCAACGCAAAATTGATACCGCCAAGCAGCATGAACAGCACCAGAATCATTTCAATCAACGGGCTGTTGAAGTAGGCGATGCTGGCATCGTGGCTGGAGAAGCCCGCCGTGGACACGGCGGTAAAGCTGTGAATGATGGCATCAAACGGTGTCATGCCCGCAAGCCAGAGTGCACTGGCACACAGCACTACCAGGCCCACGTAGATGTACCACAGCGACTTGGCGGTTTCCTTGATGCGCGGCGTGAGCTTGCTGTCCTTCATCGGCCCCGGGGTTTCGGCCTTGTAGAGCTGCATGCCGCCCACGCCCAGCATGGGCAGAATGGCCACCGCCAATACCACGATGCCCATGCCACCCAGAAACTGCAGCATACCGCGCCATAGATTGATCGACATCGGCAGCTGGTCAAGCCCGGCCAGCACGGTAGACCCGGTGGTGGTAAGACCCGACATGGTTTCAAAGTAGGCATCGGTGAAAGTCGCCGTGCCATGGGCCAACATGAACGGCAATGCGCCAAACAGGGCCAGCAAGGCCCAGAACAGACTCACGATCACAAACCCGTCGCGCAGACGCAACTCCTTGCGCACCTTGCGTACCGGCAGCCATAACAGGGCACCGCTGACCAGCGTAATGCCATACGACCACAGGAACGCCAGCAGCGTAGGCTCATGCGCAAGATAGGCCAGCAGCAAGGGGGGCAGCATGGTGATGCTGAACAGCATCAGCAGCAACCCCATGATGCGCTGTATGACGGTGAATTGCATAAGGGCAGTGGCTAGTGACTAGTGGCGAGTAGCTAGTGGAAAGTAGCGAGTGGCGAGTGACTAGTAGCGAGCAATGAGGTTTGATGGGTCATGGATATCTCTGATGAATAATGTTTTAAAGGAAGCCCCTCGCCACTAGTCACTCGCTACTGTTTTATATAAACGTCACGCCAACCTGAAACAGGCGCTCGATCTCGGAGATGCGCTTCTTGTCCACCAGAAACATGATGACGTGATCTTCCGACTGGATAACAGTATCGTGATGCGCGATCAGCACCTCGTCCCCGCGCACGATAGCGCCGATGGTGGCGCCCACAGGCAGCTTGAAATCCTCGATGGAACGCCCCACCACTTTGGATGACTGCCTGTCACCGTGCGCCACCGCCTCGATTGCCTCGGCCGCACCACGCCGCAGAGAATGCACCACCGCCACATCGCCACGCCGCACATGCGCCAGTAGGCTGCCGATCATCGCCTGCTGCGGCGAGATCGCAATATCAATGCTGCCGCTTTCCATCAGATCCACATACGAGGCCCGGTTGATAAGCGCCATTACCTTGCGCGCACCCATGCGTTTGGCCAGCATCGCCGACAGGATGTTGTCCTCATCATCATTGGTCAGCGCGCAAAACACATCTATGTCCTCGATGCCCTCCTCCTGCAGCAGATCTTCATCCGTGGCATCACCTTCAAGCACGGTAGTACCATGCAACTCCTCGGAAATAGCGCGCGCGCGGTTTTTATTATGTTCGATGAGCTTGACCTGATAGTTCTTTTCCAGTGCAGTAGCGAGGCGCTTGCCGATGTTGCCGCCGCCTGCAATCATGATTCGCTTGTAGGGCTGATCCAGCCGGCGCAGCTCGCTCATCACGGCGCGGCAGTGCTTGGTTGCGGCAATGAAAAATACTTCGTCGTCGGCCTCGATTACCGTGACGCCCTGTGGAATGACGGATTGACCGCGTCGATAGATGGCCACCACGCGGGTCTCCACGCCCGGCATATGTTCGCGCAGTTCGCACAGTTCGCGCCCCACCAGTGGCCCGCCGTAATAGGCCCGAACCGCGACCAGTTGTACCCGGCCGGCGGCGAAATCGAGCACTTGCAGTGCACCCGGATACTCAATCAGGTGTTGCACATAGTTTGTGACCAGCTGCTCGGGACTGATCAGCATGTCCACCGGAAAGGCCTTGGGCCCGAACAGTTGCGGCGAAGACAGATACTCCTGCTGGCGCACGCGCGCGATCTTGGTCGGGGTATTAAACAATGTGCTGGCGACCTGACACGCCACCATGTTGGTCTCATCACTGTTGGTCACGGCGAGAATGATGTCAGCGTCGGCTGCGCCCGCACGCTGCAGCACCTCGGGATGTGATGCATGGCCCTGCACCGTGCGCAAATCAAACCGCACCTGCAGTTCCTGCAGCCGCCGGGGATCGTTGTCCACCACCGTGATATCGTTGGCCTCGCCCGCCAGATTGGCAGCTACGGACGATCCGACCTGGCCTGCACCAAGAATAATTATTTTCATGTCGCTTTCAGCTTTGCTCCGGCTCTTTCGTCTGGCGTGGATCAATACCTAGTGCACGCAGCTTGCGATAGAGATGGGTGCGCTCCATACCCGTCTGCGCCGCCAGCTTGCCCATGCTGCCGCCGGCCAGTCGCAGCTGATGCTCGAAGTAGGCCCTTTCAAACTGGTCGCGCGCCTCGCGTAACGGCAAATTAAAATCACTGACAACAGCCTCTGCTGGCAGGCTCGTTGCTGTGTGCAGCAGCCGCTTACTCAGCGCGGCTTCCACTTCCTCCAGACCGATTTCCTCGCCACTGCCCAGAATCAGCAGGCGCTGCACCAGATTGCGCAGTTCGCGGATATTGCCCGGCCACGGGTAATTGCGCAAGCGATTCTGCGCAGCAACAACAAAACTGCGGTAGGGCAGCCCCTCCTGATTCACGAACCAGTCGATGTAGAACTTTAACAGTTCCGGCACGTCCTCACTGTGCTCACGCAGTGCCGGGACGCGCAACGGTATAACGTTGAGATGGTAGTACAAGTCTTCACGGAAGCGTCCGGCTTGCACCTCCTGCTGCAGGTCACGGTGTGTGGCGGCAATAACGCGCACATTCACCACCACCGGTTGCGCGCCACCGACACGCAGGAAGCTGCGGTTTTCCAGCGCTGACAGCAAGCGTGCCTGGGTGGCACTGTCCATATCACCGATCTCATCAAGAAACAGGGTACCGCCGCTCGCCTGCTCCAGATGTCCGAAATAAAGCTTGTCGCCCGACTCGCTACCGAACAACTCAACGGCGGAGTTTTCGCGCGCGATGGCAGCCACCCCTACTTCGACAAATGGCCCCGCGCGCCGTGGACTCTGGGCGTGCAGATAACGTGCCACCACTTCCTTGCCGCTGCCAGGCTCCCCTGTAACCAACGCCCAGGTATCGTGCTGCGCAATGCGCCGCGCCTGTTCGCGCAGTTGCTGCATCACTGCACTCTTTCCAAGCGGCTCGCTGACCGGCTGCACCTGACGCCGCAAGCCGATATTTTCCCTGCGCAACCGCTCTGCCTCGAGCGCACGCTCTACCGTGAGCAACAGCTTCGCCATGGACAAGGGCTTCTCGATAAAATCGTAAGCGCCGAGGCGGGTTGCCTCCACCGCTGTCTCCACCGTGCCATGCCCTGACATCATGATCACCGGCGATGACAACACACCGCCTTCGCTCCACTCATGCAGCAGCGAAATACCGTCAATATCCGGCATCCAGATATCCAGCAGTGTCAGGTCAGGCCGCCGGCCGCGCCGCGCTTCGCGTGCTGCCGCGCCGCAATCCGCCACGCTCACCTCATAGCCTTCATCCTGCAGGATCTCCTGCACCAGACGGCGGATATCAGGCTCATCATCTACCACCAGAATATAGGCCGCCGTCACACCATACCCTCCTGCGCAGTTCGCATGCCTGTGGCTTCGGCCATCACCGGCAAGCGCACGATCATGCGCGTACCGCCGTCTGCTGGTTGCTCGGCCGTGAGCGTGCCGCCATGCTCCTCCACGATCTTCTTCACGATGGCGAGGCCGAGCCCGGTGCCCTTGGGCTTGGTGGTTACATAGGGCTCAAACAGCTGGGCACGTATTTCTTCCGGTATGCCCGGCCCGCTATCCTGCACGCAAATTTCGACCTGGCGACAACGCACATCTTCTTCACAGCGCGTACTCACGCTGATGTACGTGTCGGGCATCGCCTCCAGTGAGTTCTTGATCAGGTTGTGCAGCAACTGGCGCAGGCGCCCGGCATCGGCCTCGACCTGCGGCAGGTCTGGATCAAGATGCACCTCCAACCGTGCACCGGTCGCATCGTTGCGATACAGATCCAGCACCTCGGTCACCAGTTGATTCAGGTCGAGCAGTCTGGGCCGCATTTGTGGCGTGCGCGCATACTCGGCAAACGCATTCACCATTTCCTTCATCACCTCCACCTGCTGCACAATGGTATGGGTAAGCCGATCCAGGACTTCGGCATCTTTGGCATCCATGGTCTTCAGGTATTTGTGCCGCAGGCGTTCAGCGGAAAGTTGAATCGGTGTCAGCGGGTTGCGGAATTCATGCGCCAGACGCCGCGCCACCTCACCCCACGCCGCATCGCGTTGCGCCTGCACCAGCATGGTCATGTCATCGAACACGATCAGATGGTCGGGGGGCGCCATACCCAGGCCGGGCAACGGCACGCCCCGGCACATGAAGACGCGCCGCCCTGCCCCGGCTGACGGCAGGATAATCTCGGCGCGCCACTCCGTATCCGGTGTTTGCACGTGCTGCTGCAAGGCGTCCACGAACGGCTGCAACTGGGGCTGCTCCGCAACCAGCTGCTCCAGTGAGCTCACTGTACTGAAATCCACACCCAGCAGCTGGCCAGCAGCAACATTTGCAGTGCGCAGCCCGCCCTGCGGGTTTACTGTCATGACACCCGAGGACAATCTTTCCAGCAGCGTAGCCAGATATGCACTCTGGGCCTCCGCCTGCTGCTGACTCAGCTTCACGTCATCACTCGCGATCGCCACCCGTCGGGTCATATCATTGAACGACTGCACCAGAAACCCGAGCTCATCATTGCCGGATACCGGCAGGCGCGTGTCGTAATGACCCGCCGCCACCGCACGCGTGCCCTCGGCCAACTCGCGGATCGGCGCCGCCAGCCGCCGCGCGGAATAAAATGCGGCCCACAATGCAGTAAGCAGGCTCAAGGCCAGCACCAGTGACAGCGTCAGCGTAAAGCTGTATTTCAAGGGTGTGCGCAGATAAGCGAGCTTTCTGTATTGGGCAAAGGCAGACTGTACCGTGTCCGCCAGCCGGCTCATGCGCTCGGCCACCGGAAACAGGGCCTGCAACACACGGCCTTCCATGGCGGGCCCGTCGGCAGGCGCGTTGACGGCAACGCGTATGTGCAGACCGGCATCACGCGCCAGATCCAGCCCAACGTAATTTTTCCCCTGCCGCAGTTGCAACAGTATGGCCTCGCGCGGCACATCCGGCACCAGCGCCACTGTATCGACGCTGCTGGAGGTAATGATGCGCCCTTTCTGGCTGAACAGGGTCAGCTCGTCCGCCCCGCTGCGGGATCGCAATTCGTTCAGCACCGCTGCCGAGCCACTATCCGCCACACCAGTAAGCTCCTGCGCGTCGCGTGCCGTCTGTTTGATCAATTCACGCATACGCATGTCCAGCGCGGCACGGGAAAGATCGAGCGCATTACCGAGCGCGCGCTCGATACCGACATCAAACCAGCTGTCGATGCCGCGGTGCAGAAACCCCAGCGAGAAATAAAATACCGTGGTCACAGGTGCCACCGCGAGCACCACAAACATCACCAGCAGACGCAACGTCAGCCGCGAACCCGCCGCGCCCGCACGATACTGGCGGATCAGGCGCACGAGATTGACTGTGATCAGCACCGCAAGCACCAGCAGGCCCAGCGCGTTCAACGCCAGCAGTTGCAGGTACAGGCGGCTGAACTCGGCGGAATTTTCCGTGATCGCGCTCATTTGATAGAGCGACACCAGCAGCAGCGCAAACAGCGCGATCATGAGCGCGACCCCTGAGGAGGGGCGTTTCAGGGCTGCAGCGGCCATATTACCCACTCACCTGTCAGCTGCCACTGGGCCGAGAAATAGGCCGGCAGCCGCATCGGTGTCGGCAGTGCATCGATATCGATCCGCGGGCGCAGCCGCACCACATAGTTTTCGTCCTCCAACAGCAGGCGCTTGTCAATCAGCGGCAGACTTGTAATTTGCCCAAGCGCCTCGATGGCCGCCCCGGCATTGGTCAGGCTCTGTTGCGCGGCGCTGTTGAGATTTTTCACCAGATATTGCTCGGTCAGCACGTGATAACTTAACTGGTAGCGCTGGGAGAGGCGCACCTTCCGCTCATCCCATAACAGGCCACGCTGGCGCAACAGCTCAATCTGCAACTCGATCACCAGCGGCACGCCATTTTCGAGCGCCTCCAGTACCGGTTTGCTGAACAGGTAATCGATCTGTGCGTCGAGCAGATAGACCTCATCCACCAGCCGCACCCCGCCGCCCTGGACGGTAAACTCCCCGTTGCCGGAATAGCTGGTCTCGACGTCCTGTGCTGCCGCTGCAGTCATCGCCAGCCACAGCCCCGCCGCCAGCACTAACGCTGCGCCTGCAACCCTGGGCCGGCGGCTAGCAGGCTGTTGAAAAACAGCCTGCGCGCGGTGCAGGGATGCACCGCCATTTTTCAAGCACGGTTTATGTGCTTGAAAAATGAAGCAAAGCAAAAATCGCACTTTTTGCTTTGCGGGTTGAAAAAGGCCATGGATGGCCTTTTTCAACCTCCTGCTAGTGCTTGCGTAAGCGCGCATAATAAAATCCGTCCATGCCGCCGCAACTGCCGGTAGGCAGGCTGATGCCACACCGGGATCCTGCCGGCACTGCCACACCGGGCAGCAGCAGTGGTTCAGCGTGGGCACCCTGTTGCCCTGCAACAAAATCGCGCACCTGCTGCTCGCCCTCCTCCGGCAATACCGAACAAACTGCGTACAACAATACACCACCGGGCTTCAGCAACGGCCACAGCGCCTGCAACAGGCGGCGCTGGGTCTGCGCAGCCGCAGTGATGTCCGTCGGTCGGCGCAGCCATTTGATGTCGGGGTGACGGCGTATCACTCCGGTACCCGAACAGGGCGCATCCAGCAGGATACGGTCAAATGGCTTGCCGTCCCACCAGCCCCCTGGCGCGCCGGCATCGCCCTCCACCAGCTGCGCCTCCAGCCCCAGTCGCACCAGATTTTCCCGCACCCGCGCCAGGCGCAGCACAGAATTGTCGAGCGCCACCAATTCTAGCAGAGAAGGCTGAAGTTCGAGGATATGACAGGTCTTGCCGCCGGGCGCGCTACAGGCATCCAGCACCCGCTCGCCGGGCTCTGCCCCCAGCCATCCGGCGGCCAGCTGGGCACCGGCATCCTGCACCGATACCTCGCCGGCACTGAAACCCGGCAGGCTGTCGACACCCATGGGCTGCTCCAGCACCACGCCCTGAGCACTGTGCGGGGTGATATAGCCAGCCAGACCGGCCGCCTGCAGCGTTGCCAGATACTGTCCGCGCGAGGCACGGCGAGCGTTTACCCGCAAGCACATCGGCGGGCGCAGGTTGTTGGCGGCCACGATCGCCTGCCACGAAGGGGAGCACTCGGACTCGGGCCACGCCTGCCGCAACATCGCCAACAGCCATGCGGGGTGCGCCAGACGACTGTCCTCATTGGCATCGGCCTCTGCCAGCAGACGCGTACTGTCGCGTAAATAGTTGCGCAACACCGCGTTCACCACGCCCTTGGCCCAGCCCTTGCCCAGCACTCCGACCGCCGTCACCGTAGCATCCACGGCGGCATGCGCCGGCAGCGTCAAATATGCGAGCTGATACAAACCGACCAGCAGCAGGCAGTGAATATCCTGATCCCGCTCCTTGAATGGCGTGCGCAACAGACACTCAAGCACGGCCTCCAGTCGTGGTTTCCAGCGCACCACCCCGTAGCACAATTCCTGCATCAGCGCGCGTTCGCGCTGCAACGTGAATTCCGCCGCGTGCTGGGCGAGCACATCATTCAGCGATTTCCGCTGCTGCAGCACCTGCACCAGCGCGCGCGCCGCCATCACCCGTGAATTGGCAGTCATGTCCGCCAGCCCAGCCTGGCCTGATGTATCACATGGGCATTGAGAAAATCGCGTGCGCACACCGGCCGGCCGCCGGGCAGCTGCAGTTCGGTAATGCGCAGCACACCCTCACCACAGGCCACGTCGATACCCGCCGCGCCAGCCTGCACCACCGTACCCGGTAGCGCACTCACCGTCTGCGACAGCGCGGCAACGGCCAGCAGTCGCAGCGGCTCACCCTGCCAGCGGGTATGCGCCACTGGCCAGGGGTAAAAGGCCCGCACCTTGCGCGCGAGCGCCTGTGCGGGCTCCTGCCAATCGATCTCTGCCTCGCGCTTGTCAATCTTCGGCGCATGGCAGGCCTGTCTGTCATCCTGTGGTTGAGGGGTGATCGCACCGCGTGCGATGGCGGGCAGTGCGGCCAGCAGGGTCTCGGCGCCGAGTTGCGCAAGGCGGTCATGCAGGCTCGCGGCGGTATCCGCAGGCAGAATCGGGCAACTGCGCCGCAACAGCACCGGCCCGGTATCGAGCCCCGCATCCATCTGCATCAGGCTGATACCGGTCTCGCTGTCGCCGGCAAGAATGGCGCGCTGGATCGGCGCTGCACCGCGCCAGCGCGGCAACAGTGAGGCATGCACATTGATGCAGCCAAGCCGAGGCGCCGCCAGCACCACCGGCGGCAACAGCAGGCCATAGGCCGCCACCACCATAAGGTCGGCGTGCAATGCAGCCAGGGCCTGCTGTGCCTGGCTGTCTTTCAGGCTGGGAGGCTGATGCACGGGCAGTGCGTGTCGAGCGGCAAGCTGCTTGACCGGGCTTGGCGTCAGCTTGCGGCCGCGCCCGGCGGGCCGATCAGGCTGGGTATAGACCGCGCTCACCGTCACCCCGGCAGAGAGCAGGGCCTGCAATATCACCGCTGCGAATGCCGGCGTGCCGGCAAACACCATGGTCAGACGCGAGGGATCTGACGCAGCAATACTCACAGGGCGTACTGACGCACCTTTGTCATACGCTTGCGTAACCGTGTACGCTTCAGTTCCGAGAGATAATCCACAAACAGTTTGCCCTCAAGATGGTCAATCTCGTGCTGAATACACACCGCCAGCAGGCCCTCGGCCTCCAGTTCAAAGGGCTTGCCGGCACTATCCAGCGCACGCACCGTCACCCGCTCGGCACGCTGTACGGTTTCAAACACGTCCGGCACCGACAGACAGCCTTCTTCCATCTCCTCCACGCCACTGCTGTGAGTGATCTCGGGGTTGATGAAGCACAACGGGGCATTCTTCTCGGGCGAGATGTCCAGCACCAGCACCCGTTGCGCCACATTGACCTGGGTTGCCGCCAGTCCGATGCCCGGTGCAGCGTACATGGTCTCAAACATGTCAGCGACCAGTGCACGCACAGCCGCATCGACACGCCCCACCGGGCGCGCCTTGTTGCGCAGGCGCGGGTCGGGGAAATGCAGTATATTAAGTAAGGCCATGGACGTTACACCATCGACACAGAGGGCTTGATTGGCAAACATCCGGCGCACACGGTACAGTGCACATGCCGGTCTGCACACGTCATCATTGTAACGGATGGTGCCCGTTATTCGCCACTGGCGTCTGTTGCGGGGCAGGACAGATGAAAACATGACAGGGGAGGACATCATGCAGGTACTGGCCAGTCGGAAATTACGCAGTACAGCGTATGTTTTTGGTGTGTGGCTTACGCTCATCTCCGCCACCACAGCAAACGAACTGGCGCTCAACGCCAATCCGCCCGATCACTACACGGTCGTGCCGGGCGACACCCTGTGGGGTGTGTCGGAACGCTTCCTGCGCGACCCCTGGCGTTGGCCGGAGATATGGAAGGGCAACCCTGAAATCCAAAACCCGCACCTTATATATCCGGGTGATGTCGTCGTGTTACG
This sequence comes from Gammaproteobacteria bacterium, assembly GCA_030680605.1. Taxonomy (NCBI): domain Bacteria; kingdom Pseudomonadati; phylum Pseudomonadota; class Gammaproteobacteria; species Gammaproteobacteria bacterium. Next base: position 78,323 of record JAUXUQ010000021.1, read on the forward strand.
TTACACTGACGGCGCGCCCGAGTTGCATCTGGAGCGCGGCAACGGCATCGGCTCAACCGTCAAACTCTCGCCCGAAGTGCGCAGCAGTACCATCGTTCACCCCATACCAACCATTCCGCTAGACGCCATACGCCAGTTCCTCACCCAGCCACGCGTGGTGAACCGTGAGGAGCTGGAAAATGCACCGTACGTGCTTGCCGGTGCCGACGAACATGTGATCACGGCGGCGGGTGACAACGTTTATGTACGCGGCATCACGCAGCCCGATGCCCGGCACTTCATGATCTACCGGCTGGGCTCCGCCTATCGTGATGCCCCTGCGGGCGTCGCCTCCACCGCAGACGAAGACATTCTGGGCCATGAAGCCGTGTATATCGGCGAAGCCCGTCTCGTGCGTAGTGGCGACCCCGCCACACTTGTCATCCTGCGCTCCAGCAGCGAGGTCAGACGCGGCGACCGGCTGCTGCCTACCGACGAACAGGAGCTGGAACAGGTGTTCCAGCCGCATGCACCCGGCGCCGACACCGAAGGCCGCATCATCGCGGTTCTCAACGGCGTATCACGCATCGGCCAGGGGCAGATCGTGGTGCTCAACCGCGGCACCCAACACGGTGTTGAAACCGGCCACATCTTCGCCGTATATCAGGCGGGTCAGACCATACAGGATCCCCTCAGCAAAGTACGCAACGACCCTGTCACCCTGCCCGATGAGCGGGCTGGCGCTGTAATGGTATTTCGCAGCTTCGAGCGCGTGAGCTACGCCCTGGTGATGCAAGCCAAGGGGCCCATGCACCTCTATGACACGGTGAAAGCACCTTAAAGCTGAATACCGGCTTGCACGACACTGCCTACTGGCTGGCCCTGTTGCACGCGCCCGGCGTCGGGCCCGTCACATTTCTCGGACTGTTGCAGCACTATCCCGAGCCTCGCCTCCTGTTTGAGACCAGCACCGCACAGCGCGCCAAGTTGGGCCTCACGCGCGCCACACTGGAGTATCTCAGTCGGCCGGACTGGGACAGCGTCGAACGCGACCTGGGCTGGCTGGAGCAGCCTGCGCACCATGCGCTCACCCTGAGCGACCCGGCCTACCCGCCACTGCTGCGCGAAATTGCCGATCCGCCGCCGATCCTGTTCGTGCACGGTGACCCGGCACTCCTCACCCGCCCCCAGCTGGCCATGGTCGGCAGCCGTAATCCGACCCCCGGCGGCAGCGAAACCGCCCACGCCTTCGCCTGCCACCTGGCGCAGGCTGGGCTGGTAATTACCAGCGGACTTGCGCTCGGCATCGATGGCGCCAGCCACCGGGGGGCGCTGGAGGGTGGTGGCGCCACCCTCGCCGTCGCCGGCACCGGCCTCGATCGCGTGTACCCCGCCCGACATCGCACGCTGGCCCATGCCATCGTCGCAGCTGGCGCGCTGGTCTCCGAACTGCCGCCGGGCGCGCCCCCGCTGCCGGAACACTTCCCGCGCCGCAACCGCATCATCAGCGGCCTGAGCGCCGGCACACTGGTGGTGGAGGCCGCCGCCAACAGCGGCTCACTGATCACCGCGCGGCTGGCCGCCGAGCAGGGACGCGAGGTATTCGCCATCCCCGGCTCAATTCACAACCCGCTGGCGCGCGGCTGCCATGCCCTGCTGAAACAGGGCGCCAAACTGGTTGAGACGGCGCAGGATATCCTGGAGGAGCTGGGGCCACTGACAGGCGGTTTTGCCCCATCCGCAGCCGGTTCAACGGCCCCAGGGAACGATCAGGCCTCATTCACGGTCGAACAAAAAGCCCTGCTCAACTGCCTAAGCTTCGAGCCGGTAGCGGTCGATACTATCATCAGGCGCAGCGGGTTGACGCCGGAGGTGGTTTCCTCCATTCTCTTGACCCTGGAGCTGCAAGGGTGCGTGACTTCGTCTGCGGGCGGATGCTACTCCCGGATTGGCAACAAGGAGCTTACATGAAAGAAAACGTACTGGATGTGCTGATGTACCTGTTCGAAAGCTATCTGGACGAAGAGACCGATATCAACCCGGATCAGGAATCACTCAAACTTGAACTGATGGAGGCAGGCTTCCCGCACACCGAAATAGACAAGGCGCTGGACTGGCTGGAAGGACTTACCCAGCTGCAGGATCAACCTGTGTCGCATACCACCCAGGTCAACCCGTCGCTGCGCATCTTCACCGACCAGGAGATATCAAAGCTTGATGTTGCAGGCTGCGGTTATCTGCATCTGTTGCAGCAGAGCGGTGTCCTCGACCCCATTGCGCGTGAGCTCGTCATCGACCGTGTCATGGCCCTCGGCGCGGAAGAAATCAGCCTCGACGAACTAAAATGGGTCGTACTCATGGTACTGTTCAATCGCCCTGGCCAGGAAGCCGCCTTCGCCTGGATGAAGAATATTGTGTTCGACGAAACGGCTGGCAATCTGCATTAGAGACAGTAGCTAGTAGCGAGTGGCTAGCAACGCAAAACTTACTAATAAACATGCGCAGATATTTCATCAATCATGGAAATTAAGCAGCGCTCAAAGTTGCTTCCAAAACTTTCAAGCCCGCGTCCAGCGGGCTTTGCTTTAATAAAGGCAGTGGCGACTCGCCACCAGCAACTGTATTGATATGAAATATCTCGTTATTGTTGAGTCGCCGGCCAAGGCCAAAACCATCAAGAAGTACCTGGGCAAGGACTTCGAGGTGCTGGCCTCCTATGGCCACGTGCGCGACCTGCTACCCAAGGAAGGCGCCGTAGATACCGCGCACGACTTCGCCATGAAGTACCAGCTCATCGAAAAAAACGAGAAGCACGTCGACGCCATCGCCAAGGCAATAAAGAAGGCCGGCACCTTGTATCTTGCCACTGACCCTGACCGCGAAGGTGAGGCCATCTCATGGCATCTGCATGAAATCCTCAAGGAACGCAACGCACTCAAAGACAAGACCGTGCAGCGCGTGGTATTTCATGAAATCACCGAGCGCGCGGTAAACGAGGCGGTGGAGCACCCGCGCGAGCTGTCCGTCGAGCTGATCAACGCGCAGCAGGCGCGGCGTGCGCTCGACTATCTGGTGGGCTTCAACCTCTCCCCGCTGCTGTGGACAAAAATCCGCCGTGGACTGTCTGCGGGCCGCGTGCAGAGTCCGGCGTTGCGCATGATCGCGGAGCGCGAGGAAGAGATCGAAAGATTTGTGGCGCGCGAGTATTGGAGCCTCGAGGCCGATACCGCCAAAGACAAGCACAAATTCAGCGCCCGCCTCAGCCTGTACCAGGGTCAGAAACAGGAGCAGTTCAGCATCACTGCAGCCGATACGGCGCACGCCGCGCAAAAGGCACTGGAAAAAGCCGCCGCCGGTACGCTGGTAGTGGCCAGGCTGGAAAAGAAAACCCGCAAGCGCAATCCCGCCGCGCCGTTTACCACCTCCACACTGCAACAGGAGGCAGCCCGCAAGCTGGGCTTTGGCGCACAGCGCACCATGCGCACCGCCCAACAACTGTATGAAGGCATCGACGCTGGTGAGGGTGCTGTCGGGCTCATCAGCTATATGCGCACCGACTCGGTCAGCCTGGCGCAAGAGGCGGTGGCCGAAATCCGTGCCTTTATCACCCAGCGTTATGGCGCCGAAAATTTACCCAGGCAACCGCATGCCTACAAAACCCGCGCCAAGAACGCGCAGGAGGCGCATGAGGCAGTACGCCCGACCTCGGTGGAGCGCACACCGGAATCCATCAAGACACATCTGACCGCCGACCAGTTCCGGCTGTATCAGCTGATCTGGAAGCGCACTGTTGCCTGCCAGATGATCCACGCCACCATCGACACCGTCAGTGTTGATCTTGCCGCCGGCAAAGACAACCTGTTCCGCGCCAGCGGCTCCACCGTGGTCAACCCCGGCTTTATGACTGTGTATCAGGAGGGTAGCGACGACGCAAAAGCAGAAGAGGCGGAGCCGGTGCTGCCACCGCTCAAGGAAGGCGAAACCGTCACCCTGCTCGGCATCCGCAGCGAACAGCACTTCACCGAGCCGCCGCCGCGCTTCACCGAGGCGAGCCTGGTCAAGACACTGGAAGAATACGGCATAGGCCGTCCGTCCACCTATGCCAGCATCATCTCCACCCTGGTGGCGCGCGAATATGTCACGCTCGACAAGCACCGTTTCACGCCGACCGACGTCGGGCGCGTGGTGAACAAGTTCCTCACCCAGCACTTCACCCAATACGTCGATTACGACTTCACCGCCAGGCTTGAAGACGAACTCGATGCCATCGCGCGCGGCGAAAAAGACTGGGTGCCGGTGATGAAGAAATTCTGGGAACCGTTCAAGAAGCAGGTGACCACCAAGGACGAGACCGTACAGCGCAAGGACGTCACCCAGGAGGCGCTGGATGAGGCGTGCCCCAAGTGCGGCAAAGCACTTTCCATCCGCCTGGGTCGGCGCGGCAAATTCATCGGCTGCACCGCTTACCCCGACTGCGACTACACCCGCAACCTCGACGACAAGCCAGGCCTGGCGGAACCGGAAATCGTGCAGGGGCGCAACTGTCCGTTGTGCGACCACCCGCTGCTGATCAAGGCCGGGCGCTATGGGAAATTCATCGGCTGCACCAACTACCCCAACTGCAAGCATATCGAGCCGTTGGAGAAGCCTGCCGACACCGGCGTTGAGTGTCCTGTTTGTCACGCGGGCACGCTGCTGAAACGCAAATCGCGTTACGGGAAAATTTTCTACTCCTGCGCGACCTATCCCAAATGCACCTACGCGGTATGGAACGAGCCTGTGCCCGAGTCCTGCCCCAAGTGCCAGTGGCCCTTGCTCACCCTCAAGACCACCAAGCGCCGTGGCACGGAAAAAGTATGCCCGCAGAAGGAATGTGGCTACGCCACACCCGCCGAGCCAGCGGCCACCACAGACACTTGAACTACAACTCTTTCCCCGGGGACATGGCCTTGTCTACGGCGGCGCGCGTCAGATGTGATGCGAACAATTCAATAAAGGCATACTGGTAGCCGCGCAGAAATGACCCGCGCCGTACCGCAATACTGGTAGTACTGGTCGCAAACAGGTGCGCGGCATCAAGCATGCGCAGATTGCGGTCACGCTCGGGCTCGAACGCCATGCGGGCGAGCAGACCCACACCCAACCCCAACCCGACATAGGTCTTGATCACATCCGAGTCGAGCGCGGTCAATACGATGTTGGGTTTCAGGCCCTGGGCGTCGAACGCCTTGTTGATGTGTGAGCGCCCGGCAAAGGCAAAGTCATACGTGATCAGCGGATAACTGGCCAGCACTGCCAGCGTCAGCGGCACCTGCTGCAACACCGGGTGCTCCGGCAACGCCACCACGCAGTGGTTCCACTGGTAACAGGGCATGACCACCAGCGCCTGATGCAGGGCCAGGGCCTCGGTAGCGATACCGATATCGGCCGCGCCCTGCTCCACCATTTCCGCCACCTGGGTTGGATTGCCCTGGTGGATGTGCAGATTGACCTGCGGATAGCGTTGGGTAAATTTCTGAATGGTCGGGGGCAGCGCGTAGCGCGCCTGGGTATGGGTCGTCGCCAGCGACAGGCTGCCGGCCGCCTCGTGGGTATATTCCGTACCAATCTGTTTGATGTTCTGCACGTCGCGCAGTATCTCTGCGGCCTGCGCGAGAATGGTGCGCCCCGGCAGGGTAATGCCCGCCAGGCGCTTGCCATTGCGCTCAAAGATGCGGACACCCAGCTCCTCCTCCAGCAGGTGCACCTGCTTGCTCACGCCCGGCTGCGAGGTATGCAGGGCGCGCGCGGCCAGCGACATGCTGAGGCCCTGGCGCTCCACCTCGCAGATAAAACGTAACTGTTGCAGGTTCATGGCTTCATTATAATATAAAGTTATATATAAATAGAATAATATTGTTAGAAAAGTATATATACAGATGTTAAAGTGCGCCACTGGCTGGAGCATTGCCCCTCTATTCGGAACAATCCACACCCATGGACATCGCCTATACACTCTCCGGCCTGCTGGTCGGCATCCTGGTCGGCCTCACCGGGGTCGGTGGCGGCTCGCTGATGACACCGCTGCTGATACTGTTCGGCGTGCCACCGGTAAAGGCCGTGGGGACGGATCTGCTGTTCGCCTCCATCACCAAGATGGGGGGTATCTGGGTGCATGGACGCCGGGGCACGATCGACTGGCGCATCGTCGGCCTGCTGGCCACGGGTAGCCTGCCGGCCTCCCTGCTCACCCTGGTACTGCTGCATTACCTGGGGACGCGCGGCTGGCAGGTAGACGCCCTGATCATTCCGCTGATCGGTGTGGCGGTGATGCTGACCGCACTGGCGCTGATCTTCAAAAAACAACTGCAACAGCACCCCTGGTTCAAGACCCGTGCCCATACCGCCGGGCTGAACAGCGCCACCATCGCGACCGGCGCGGTGCTGGGCGCCTTGGTCACGCTCACCTCCATCGGCGCAGGCGCCATCGGCGTAGTCGCCCTGTTTCTGCTGTATCCGCTCATCCCCACCGTCAGAATTGTCGGTTCCGATATCGCGCACGCCGTACCGCTGACACTGGTGGCCGGACTCGGTCACTTGCAGATGGGGAATGTGGATTTCGTGCTGCTCGGCAGCCTGCTGCTGGGTTCGCTGCCCGGCATCTATATCGGCAGCCACCTGGGCGTTAAAATACCCGAAAACGTATTGCGAGTGGCGCTGGCCAGCATGTTGATGCTGATCGGCATCAAGTTCGTAACGCACTGACACATGTCATCGTACCCGTATTATTCAAGGAGCAAGGCAACATGAACAAGGCAGACATTCTGGTCAACCATGAGGAAATGGACCGCTACCAGCAGGCGGTGCAGGCCTATCTTGGCCTGCAACTGGATGCCGACCGCTTCATGTCCGCGCGCCTGCAGCAGGGCGTGTACGGCCAGCGCCAGGAAGGCGTTCACATGCTGCGGGTCAAGGTACCGGGCGGAAAGATGCTGCCGGAACAACTGGTCGCCATCGCCGACGTGCTGGAGACCTATGTTGACCATCCCGTGGTACACGTCACCACGCGGCAGGACTTCCAGATTCACTACGTGCCGCTGGCCCACACCCCGGCGGCCATGCAGCGCCTGGCCGCGGCCGGCCTCACCACCCGCGAGGCCTGCGGCAACACGGTGCGCAACATCACCGCCTGTCCGCTGGCCGGCGTCTGCCCGCGCGAACACCTCGATATCCTGCCGGTGATGGACGGCGCGGTGGCGCATTTCCTGCGCCACCCGCTCACCCAGCACCTGCCGCGCAAATTCAAGATCAGCTTCTCCGGCTGCGAGCACGACTGCGCGCAAGGCATGATGCACGATGTCGGCGTGATCGCCGTAAAACAAGGAGGTCGTCACGGCTACAAAATCGTGGCGGGCGGTGGACTCGGCCACAAGCCGCACGAGGCCATCACCGTGGAGGCGTTCATCGAGGAGCAGGACCTGCTGCCCAGCATGGAGGCCCTGGTCTCACTGCATCACCGTTATTCGGATCGCGTCAAGCGCGCCAAGGCCCGCATCAAATTCCTGGTCGATCGTTTTGGCCCGGAGGGGTTTGTCGAGAAATACAAGGAAGAATACGCGCGCACCAAGGCCGCCTTCGCAGGCCGCGACTATCCCAGGGGCGACTGGGTAGCCAACACGCCGGGCGAGGCCTGTGGCATGGGTGCGCCGCGCGCGGTGTTTGCGCAAAAACAGCCGGGGCTGTCGGTATTCCCGATCAGCATCCCCATCGGTGACATCACCGGCCCGCAACTGCGCGGCATTGCGCAACTGATGCTGAATGAAGGCCTGACCGACATCCGCACCACACAGGATCAAAACCTGATGTTGATGAGCGTGCCCAACGCACGCATCAAAGCCATCGACAGCGCACTCGCCAACTTCGGCCTTGGCCTGCCCAAACCCGGCGACGATGTGGTTGCCTGCCCCGGCACCTCCACCTGCCGGTTGGGCATCACGTCGTCGAAAATCATCGGCGCCAAACTCAACGGCAGCAGCGCCGACCTGCGCATCCGCGCCAGTGGTTGCCACAACGGTTGCGCCCAGCCCGAGACCGGCGACATCGGCATTTACGGCGAAGGTAAACGCCTGCACGGCAAGCTGGTGCCGCACTATCAAATGTATTTTGGCGGCGACGGACGCGCCCACGGCGGTCTCGCCCTCAAGGGGCCTTCGGTACCGGCAGCGCGGGTTGAGACTGCCGTCAGCCGGGTGCAGGAGGCCTACCTCAAGGAGCGCACCGAGGGTGAAACCTTCTTCCACTGGACCCGGCGCCGGGGCAAGGAATCCTTCACCGAATTACTGGCCGATCTGCTCAAGATCATGCCTGACGAACTCCCCGGCGTGCTGCACGACCACGGCGAAGCCGCCGACTTCAAGGTGCTGCAACTGGGCGGTGGCGAGTGTGCGGGTGCGGCGCAGGAACTGGTCTCGTCACAGTTTGCCGAGGCCGCCTACGAACGTGACTGCCGCAATGCATTCGCCTCGCAACACAAATACAGCGAGGCGCTGGAGTGCGCCGAGGCCATACTGCGGCTGATCGGCCAGTCGCTGCTGTATATTTCCGGCGCGAAAAAGCTCGACGACATCGCCGAGATCGCACGCGTGCTGCCCGACTTGCGCCCGGAAAATGCTGTCCTCGCCCAACGCCTGTCAGCACTCACGCAGGGCATTGACGCGCTCAAAACAGAGCATGATGAAACCGCCTTCACGCAACTGCTGGCCGAACTGGATGACTGGACCCGCGCCAGCGCGGTCCTGTGCCAGGCGACCGACAGCCAGCTTGATCTTTCCACCTCACTGCCCAGGCCTGTCGTGCCGCAGGCTGGCGCGCGCGCGCCGGTCGCATTGATTGACCTGTCAAGCTATGGCTGCCCGGTGCACTACATGAAGGCCCGACTGGAACTCGGCAAGCTCGCCTCGGGCGAGGAGATCGACTTTCTGCTGGAGGCGGGCGACCCTGCCAACCAGGTCTCGGAAAGTCTCGCCAAGGACGGGCACAGCATCCTGTCCTCGATCGGGCACGGCACGCATACCCGCGTGCGGGTGCAGAAAAAGCACGAAGCCACAACAGCGAGTCAGTCCGCCTGAAGTCATGACGCTTGACGACCACATCGAGCAGACGGGCAAGCTGCTGCGAACCATCGCGACGGAGCATGCGCCCGCCACCTTCGCCAACAGCCTGGGTGCCGAAGACATGGTGCTCGCCGACCTCATCTGCACGCATGCGCCCGGCATCAGCCAGTTTACGCTCGATACCGGACGCCTGCCGGAGGAGACCTACCAGTTGATCCAGCGTGTGCGCACGCGCTACAAACTGCCGCTGCGCGTATATTTCCCGCAGCCCGAAGCGGTGCAGGAATTTGTGAGCAGCCACGGTCCCAACGCGTTTTACGAAAGCGTGGCGCTGCGCAAGCACTGCTGTCATATTCGCAAGATCGAGCCGCTCAGGCGCGCACTGGCGGGCCACCAGGCCTGGATCACCGGCCTGCGCCGTACCCAATCGACCACCCGGGCAGACACGGCGCTACAGGAATGGGACGCCGACAATCGCCTGCAAAAATTCAATCCGCTGATTGAGTGGAGCGAACAGGACGTGTGGGACTACATCCGCCGTTTCGATGTGCCGTATAATACGCTGCACGACAAAGGCTACCCCAGCATCGGTTGTGCACCGTGCACCCGCGCCATCACTAAAGGCGAAGATATTCGCGCCGGGCGCTGGTGGTGGGAGCACGAAGACCTTAAAGAGTGCGGCCTGCACCCCCAAAAATCCTCAGGAAACACACACTGATGTCACAATTATCCGCCCGTAGCGCAGGCATACAGCCAGGCGCGCGCACCGCGCTTGCCCATCTCGACATCCTCGAGAGCGAGGCCATACACATCATGCGCGAAGTCGCCGCAGAGTGTAAAAACCCGGTACTGCTGTTTTCCGGCGGCAAGGACTCTATCGTCATGCTGCGGCTGGCCGAGAAGGCGTTTCGTCCCGGACGCTTTCCGTTCCCGCTCATGCACGTCGATACCGAGCACAACTTTCCGGAAGTCATCGCCTTCCGCGACAAGCGTGCCGCCGAACTTGGCGAACGTCTCATCGTGCGCTCGGTACAGGACTCCATCGACCGTGGCCGCATCAAGGTCCGGCACGAAAACCAGAGCCGCAATGTGATGCAGACCGTCACCCTGCTTGATGCCATTCAGGAGTTCGGCTTCGATGCCTGCTTCGGCGGCGCCCGCCGCGACGAGGAAAAGGCACGCGCCAAGGAGCGCATCTTTTCCTTCCGTGACGAGTTCGGCCAGTGGGACCCGAAAAACCAGCGGCCAGAACTCTGGGACCTGTATAACACGCGCGTACACCCCGGTGAAAACATGCGCGTCTTCCCGCTCAGCAACTGGACCGAGTTGGACGTCTGGCAGTACATCCGGCAGGAATCGATCCCGATCGTGCCGCTGTACTTCGCGCGGCCGCGCAAGGTGGTGCGCCTGGGCGGCATCCTGGTGCCGTGCGAGCACCGGGACATCGTCGACCCGGACGGGAAGCTGGGATTCCGCGACGAGGACATCACCGAGGTCAACTGCCGCTTCCGCAGCCTCGGCTGCATCCCCTGCACGGGGGCCATCGAGTCGGATGCGGTGACGGTCGACCAGATCATCGAGGAAGTGGTCGAGGCGCGGCGCAGCGAGCGCGAGAACCGGCTGATCGACCTGACCAGCGACTCGTCCATGGAGCAGAAGAAGCGCGAGGGGTACTTCTGATGGCCGGCAACACCGAACGCCCCTCTGCCATGTCCGACGGCGGGAAGACGCTGCTGCGCTTCACCACCAGCGGCAGCGTCGACGACGGCAAGTCGACCCTGATCGGGCGCCTGCTCTACGAGACGAACTGCATCTTCGAGGACCAGTACGCGGCCGTGGCGCGCACTTCCGAGAAGCGCGGCGACGAGCGCGTGGAACTGGCCCTGCTGCTGGACGGCCTGGCCGCCGAGCGCGAGCAGGGCATCACGATCGACGTGGCCTACCGCTACTTCCAGACGAGCAAGCGCAAGTTCATCATCGCCGACACGCCCGGGCACGTTCAGTACACCCGGAACATGGCTACCGGCGCCTCGACGGCCGACCTCGCCATCATCCTCATCGACGCGCGCCTCGGTGTCCTGCAGCAGTCGCGCCGCCACGCATTCATCGCGTCGCTTCTCGGGATACGGCACCTGTGTGTCTGCGTGAACAAGATGGACTTGGTCGCCTTCGACCAACAGGTCTACGAGCACATCCGCGCGGAGTTCTCCCGCTTCGCCGGGCGTCTGGGCTTCGATCGAGTTGTCTTCATTCCGGTCAGCGCGCTCGCTGGCGACAACGTGGTCGACCGTAGCGCCCGGGCAGCGTGGTAGTCGGGATCGACGCTGCTCGAGCACCT